>NZ_JBEPLO010000002.1:0-165904 GCF_040545225.1 Streptococcus rupicaprae
CTTCTGACCGCCCTAGAATAGCACAGGAAGTGGTTTCGGATGGTAGCTTGGGTTCGACCATCCAGAATAGTGATAATTTTGAGTGAATCGAAATCCTGCGCGATGAAGCTCATTTTGCCCTTCTTGAAAGAGTATTCGTCCCAGGACATGTTTTCAGGAAGCCAGGTCAGATTAGTCTTGAATTGGAATTCCTTTAGTTTTCGGATAACCGTTGAGGTTGATACGGCTAAGCTTTCAGCGATGGCTGTCATCGCTACCTTCTCAATCAGTTTTTGGGCGATTTTCTGATTCAGAATGACGGGTATTTGGTGGTTTTTCTTGACCAGTGATGTCTCAGCGACCGCCATTCTTCCGCACTCTTGACAGCGGAAGCGACGCTTTCGCAAGCGAATGAGTGTTTTATAGCCAGCACATTCAAGATAAGGAATTTTAGACGGTTTTTGGAAGTCATATTTCGCCATCTGTCCTTGGCAATGTTGGCATTTTGGGGCTTGGTAGTCCAGCTTAGCGATGACTTCCTTGCGACTCCCAGCATCGACGACTCCCAAAATTGTGATGTTAGGGTCTTTAATTTCCAGTAGGCTTGTGATAAAATTGAACTGTTCCATATAAGTCTTTCTAATGAGTTGTTTTGTCGCTTTTCATTATAGATCATATGGGACTTTTTTCTATACTAAAAAGCTCCATAATATCCGTGGTGGATTTACCCACTACAGAAATTATAGAGCCAGAAATAATTGGTATAATGAAGGAGAGTCGATTTAAGAAAGTAGAAAAAGTATGGAAAATAAAAACACACCCAAACTCAGATTCAAAGAATTTGATGATGAGTGGGAAACAAAATTATTTAAAGAAATTATATCTATAAACAGAGGGTTAACTTATAAACCATCAGATATTGTAATAGACGGTGTTAGAGTTTTAAGGAGTTCAAATATTGATGAAGACACGTTTAAAATCTTTGAAGATGACGTTTTTGTCAATGAAGAAGTTGTAAAGATACCATTTGTTGAAAACGGCGATATTCTAGTTACTGCTGCAAATGGTTCAAGTCGATTAGTAGGAAAACATGCTATTGTTAATAATGTAAAACAGAAAACTGTTCATGGGGGATTTATGCTTATCGTAAAATCTCAAAATCCCAACTTTGTGAACTCGTGGATGAATTCTTATGAATACAAAAAGACTTTGCAACTTGTTCAAGGTGGAAATGGTGCTATTGGAAATTTGTCTAAACCTATATTAGAAAATACGGTTATGACAATTCCTGTTAAAACTTCCGAACAATCCGCCATCGGCATGCTCTTCCAAACGCTTGACGAGCTGTTATCTGCCTATAAGGATAATTTGGCCAACTATCAAGCCTTTAAGGCGACCATGTTGTCCAAGATGTTTCCAAAGGCAGGACAGACCACGCCCGAAATCCGCTTGGATGGGTTTGAAGAGGAATGGAAGTTCGTTAGATTAAATGATATTGCTGAAAAAGTAAAAGAAAAAAATAAAGATAATTTATACACTGAGACTTTTACTAATTCAGCTGAATTTGGAATTGTCAACCAAAGAGATTTTTTTGATAAAGATATTTCAAATGAAAAAAATCTAAATTCATACTATGTAGTACAAAATGATGATTTTGTCTATAATCCTCGGATATCAAACTTTGCCCCAGTTGGACCGATAAAACGCAATAAACTTGGGAGGACTGGCGTAATGTCTCCTCTGTATTTTGTATTTAGAATTAAAGAAAATATAATTGTAAGTTTTGATTATCTTGAGACAGTGTTTAATAATAGACAATGGCATAAGTTTATGAAATTAAATGGAGATTCTGGAGCACGATCTGATCGTTTTTCTATAAAAGATTCTGTACTTATGATAATGCCTATACCATTTCCTTCAATAGACGAACAACGTGCTATTGGTGCTTTCTTTTCCAACCTTGACGATTTAATCGCTTCTCAGCAAGTCAAAATCGCTGAACTCGAAACCTTGAAGAAAAAACTCTTGCAGGATATGTTTGTATAAATGAAATTTTTTTGTGTCAATAGGTGATAGTCATGGTGAAAAAATCAAAAGTAAAACAACACATTGTACCTCAGAGTTATTTGAAGAATTTTGCAAATAAAAATTCAAATAATGATGGATATAATATTTCGGTTTATCATCGTGATAGTGGGAAAGTATTTAAAAGTGCTATAAAAGATGTAGCATTTGAAAAAAATTATTATGATGTCAGTAATAGAGAAAACGAGAAACATTGGGAAGATCATTTTGCTCAACAAATTGAACCAATGTATGGTCAAGAATTACGAAATATTATTGCAAGAATTACTCTTTCATATAAAAAATAAATATTCTAGAAGAAAAACATCTAATCCAGTTATCAAAAATGATAGGATTTCAATTTGTAAGGGTACCTGGTTTCTTAGAGCGTCGATTTGAACATGGTAGCGAACTTTTTGATATGGTTATAAAGGATACCAGGGAACGCTTTTCAAATAGTAATGTACCTAATTTAGAAGATTTATTAAATCAATTCATTTTTAAAAAGAATAAAATGGTAAAGGATAAGGATGATCAAATTGCCAACTTATCCCTCTTTAATGAGATCACGCCAGCAGTCAATCAAATTGAACTCCATGTTTTTCATCAAAAGGAAAAATCTGTTGCCTATCAGACTTCGAAGGGGGTGCAAGTAGAGAGTTGGGGTGCCTTTGCAGAAGGGCAATTTGATGTCTTTAACAACCCTGTATTGACAGCTATTGCTCAAAAACACGGGAAAACAACTGCGCAAGTGATGTTACGCTGGCAGTTACAACGAGGAATCGTCAGCTTATCTAAATCCGCTAATCCAGAGCGTGTCAGACACAATGTTGATATTTTTGATTTTGAGCTGTCAGTGGATGACATGGCAGCTATTAAAGGGCTAAATACGGATACGACTGTCTTTAATGATCACCATGACCCTAAGACAGTGGAGTTGCTAGCTAGATATGTTGGTAAATCATTTTAAAAAAACTTAAAAAGAGAGAACCATCGGTGAAAACAGAAAAAGGCTAACGGATTGAAGAAGAACTCGACATGAATAAAAATGAGTTCTTCTTTTTCTTAACAAAATTTAGTAAAACTATTTGACTAATTGCTAAATGGATGATAAACTGAGTGTCATAAAAGTAAAAAAGTTTTACTAATTTAGCAAGGAGAATCCTATGGAAAAGCTGATTGCAATGGCAAAAGACCGCTTTGAAGCGGTTAACACCAAGGTTTTGGAAACTAGCTTGGACGGCGAAGCTGTCCTTGAGGTGCATAAGGCTGAGAAGATCATGGTCTTTGACGAAAACACCTATGCCAAACTCAAGGATTTGACCTTTAAGGATGGGGTGATTGAGGTCAGCGTGCGCAGCCAATTCTTACCTGAAGCACCTGATTTTGCTAGAGGTTTCATCGGTATCGCCTTTCGCATTAGTGAGGACGATGACCAGTTTGAATCCTTCTATGTTCGTCCGACCAATGGCAACCATGAAGACCCTGTTCGCGCCAACCGTGCCAGTCAATATTTTGCCTATCCGGACTACAAGTTTGATTACTTTAGGGAGCAGGGCATCACGGCCTATGAAGCGCCAGCAGACATTGCCCTTGACGAATGGATCAGGATTCGAGCGGAGATTGCTGGCCAAGAAGCAGTCTTTTATGTCAATGGTCAGGAAACCTTGCGGGTGTCTGATTTAAAACTTGGTGCAGATGCCCGGGGCAGTTTAGGCCTATTTGTAGACATTGGCACCCGAGGCTTTTTCAAGGATTTGCAGGTGACGGTTAATGACTAAGGAATCAATGATTTTGAAGGAAGATAGAAGTATCATCTCTGTTGAAAAACGATTTGCTAGGTTGCGAGATGACCAGTTTGCCTTGTACGAGCACTATGCCAGGCAGCGTGGGATGAACTACAAGGGACTGTTGATTCTATTATGGCTCTATAATAGTCCCCAAGGGGTTTCTCAGAAGACATTGTGCGACAAAACCTATACCACAAAGCAGGTTGTCTATGCGATTGTTCAAGGTTATGTGGAAAAAGGCTTTGTAGAGCTCAAAGCTTCCCAAGAAGACAAACGTAGCAAAAATGTTGTGTTAACCCCAGAGGGAATGGCTTATGCAACTTCCATTATCGCCCCTTTGGATGCTATGGAAAAAGAAGCTATGGCCCAACTTTCTGAGCAACAAGTCGAAATGTTACTGGAAAGCACAGCCCTATTTAACCACTATCTAAAGGATAAACTACTCCCCTAATTGGCACGTGATACTAGTAGATAGTTCAAAACAACGGCTGATCTTTGACCGACCGCTGAGATAAGGCTTATCAAGAATTTTCGGATTTCCTAAACCGATTATATTAAGCGGTCTTTTTGATATAATAAAAATGAATGAGGCCAATTGTCATACCTTTATCACCCTGATTTAGCGTGTAGAGAGGATTTGCTAACGAGTGACATTTGTCATATCAACAAATGACAAATAGGACTGCTGACTAGTTATCCTGTCTGCTATAATGAACCCATCACGAAAGAGAGGATAGACTCATGACTGAATTTTGTCCCTATATCAAGTCTAGTATCCTACGGGTAATCCTTATTTTAGGTCTTGCCCTGATTATCAGTTTCTTCATCAAAGATGCCCAACAGTCCAGATCGATACTGGGAGCGGCCATTATCGCTGCTGGGATTGCAGGAGCTTGGCATATCTATGACATCAATAGCTGGCCGCTGAAAAAAAGGATAGGTCTCCATACCTTGGTCATGTTCCTTGCTGTGGTCTTGGCTTACCTTGTTGGTGGTTGGATTAAGACCTGGACGGATGTTTGGATTGGGTTAGCTGCCTTTGTGGGCAATGGGATTGTCCTATGCAGCCTAGGTTATTTCTTTTTTAAAGATAAGTAACTCATACCACCCCTCAAATGTTGATTTGAGAGGTGGTATTTTTCTATTACTGATTTGGCTCTTCTGTTAAGAGAGAATTTCATGCCAAGGCTTCAATTTTTTGCTGGATACGTACGGTCGACTTCGGCTCCAAATTGGTAGTCCCAGTCTTCTTTTAGGACCGTCAGCATGTCCTGATAAGCCTTGATGGCATTGGCCTTGCTAAGGCCAAAGGCTTGCGCGTCATCACCAATGGCAATGGCAATCATGCAGACCGTGTCCTAGCCCTCGGTGCCGATCAGTTTATCGATTACCAGACTGAGGATTACAGACAAATGCTGAGCGAGGTGGACCTGGTCCTTGACACACTGGGTGGTGAGGAAATAGAGAAACAAATGACCATCCTGAAAAAAGGAGGGCACTTAGTCTCTCTCCGTGCCATGCCCAATGGGGCTTTTGCCAAACGAATGAAATTACCAATATGGAAACAACTTCTCTTTGGACTGGCGGGTCGAGGATTTGATCAGATGGCCAAAAAATACGGCGTACGCTATGACTTTATCTTTGTGGAGAGCAATGGGGACCAACTCCAGGAAGTCGCAACTATATTGGATAATCTCAAACTCAAACCGTCTATTGACACAGTCTACCTATTTGAGGAGGTCAACGCTGCTCTGGATAAGGTCGCCAATGGGCGTTCCAGTGGGAAAACCGTTTTGACCATGAAAGGAGAATAAGATGGGGTATTTGGAAACAGCCAATCGCTTCGTTTCGGTCAAGGGTCAGCAAATGGCCTACCGGGAGTTAGGAAAAGGGCTTGCCAAACGTCCCTTGGTCCTTCTGACACATTTGGCAGCAACCTTAGATGAATGGAATCCTCTGCTGATTGACCGATTGGCGGAAGCGCACCATCTTATCCTGCTTGATTTGCCAGGTGTTGGTGCCAGCCAAGGACGGGTGCCAGCGAGTATCCCCAAAATGGCTGAGCAGGCTATTGCCATCGTGGAGGCGTTGGGCTACTCAGAAATTGACCTTTTGGGCCTTTCTATGGATGGTATGGTGGCTCAGGAAGTGATCCGTCTAAAGCCGTCTCTTGTCCGTCGTCTTATTTTGGCTGGTACTGGGCCGCGTGGCGGTATTGGCGTCGACAAGGTGACGGGTAAGACCTTCCAATTCATGGTTAAGGCAGGTTTTGACAAGGTTGACCCTAAACGCTATATTTTTTACAACCATGACGACGAAGGTGGCAGGCAGGCGCAATTAGTCTTAGACCGTATGGGTCAGCGTCAGAAGGCTTTTGCTGATAATAAGATCACTGTATTAGCCTTTTTGACCCAACTACGAGCGATCAAACGTTGGGGCAAGGCTGATAAAGATGATTTGTCCTACATTTCGCAACCCACCTTGGTTGTTAATGGAGATGAGGATAAGCAGGTCCCAACGGTTAACTCCTATGACATGCACGACAAAATTGCCAATAGCAAGCTTATCATTTACCCAAATGCCGGTCACGGCTCCATCTTTCAGTACGCAGAAGCCTTTTCGCAAGAGATGACACTCTTTTTAGGAGAATAAGAGAATGAAAACCATCATCGTTACCGGTGCGACAGACGGCATCGGAAAGCATTTAGCTAAAAAACTGGTAGCAGAAGGCCATCACCTCATCCTCCATGGTCGAAACCCGCAAAAATTAGAGGCGACGGTAAGGGAGATAAAAGCTTTGTCTCCTCAGGCCATTCTTTCTGCTTATCTAGCAGATTTTTCGAAAATGGCTGATGTCTATGCCTTTGTTTCATCGATTCAGCAAGATTTTGACAGGATTGATGTTTTGATCAATAATGCTGGACTCTTTGCAGGCAGTGAGCGTCTTGCTACGGCTGAGAACATCGAGCAGCCCTTTATGCTGTCCGTTCAGTTTCCCTATATCTTGGCCACCGAACTGCGTCCTATGTTGGAAAATGCTCTGGAAGGTCGCATTATCAGATGACGACATGAAAGCCATCGCCAGTCTTAACTCAGGCAAACGTCAGTTTATCATGTCCATGGAAGAGCGTGAGGAACTATGTCCCTGCAGGTTAAAGGAAAAAAAGGGGGGACTGAACTGCCCCGCTATAATAGATAAATCTTTGAAATATGGAATAAAAGGCCTGACCTCTCTGCTATAACTGGAGCGTTTGCGCCTTTTTTTGGTAGATATCCTGGAGAAGTTGGATAAACTCAGCAACAACCTGACGTTGGTCATCCTTATGGCTGACCAAAACACACTCAAAGGTTTCCTCAGTATCAAAAGGAACCCAGACAAATTCGTTTGAAAAGTCCTTGAGGTAACCAGGACTCAGACAGATCGCTTGCTCAGAAGCCACACTAACCATCGTAAAGTCATGCGTTGGACTATTAAGGGTTTGGAGTTTGACCTGATCAAGGACATTTTTTTGCACCCGTCTAAGGGTTTGGCTAGAACCGCCGTTAACAAGGAGCGTCCTGCCCATAAGGTCATGTGCTCTGGCTTGATTTAGTTGTGCAAGGGGATCATGGGGATTGACCAAGAGGTAAATAAAGCTGGTGTAGAGGGGGTGAATCACAGCATTCGGCAATTTTTCGGCCATTTCTCGGGTCGTCAAAATCAGGTCAACTTGCTTCTCACGAAAACGGGTGAGCCAGTCTTTTAGGGCAATATCTGGGGTAATGAGAACCTCTTTATGCTGATGCCGAAAGGCTTTGATGGCCTCTGGGAGAAAATACAGATGGGATCGCAGAGGGTAGCCAATGGTAATATTATCTCGGTATTGGCTGGAAAAGTTTTGCCCCTGCTCGATAGCCCCAAGTAATTGCTGACGGATTCCTAAGAGTTGCTGGTAAAAGGCTTGACCAGCAGGTGTGAGGCGAATAGCCTTTCCGATGCGTTCAAAGATGAGAAAGCCGATTTCTTCTTCGACCGTCTTAATCTGGTAGGAGAGGGCTGGTTGTGAGATAAAGAGATTTTCAGCCGCACGATTGAAATTCAAGGTTTGAGCGACTTCGATGACATAGTCCATTTGTTTGTTATTCATATCAAATCCTTATAAAAATATTTTATCAATTATAAAAAGAATATATTGGATATTTTTATTATAAACCTTTATACTGAATGTAACAAGACCAAAGATAAAGGAGCTAGGAAAATGATTTCAGCATTTGCTAATGCTTACCATGAGCGGATGTTTCCGGGATACCAGTCGACTTTTTTAAAAACCGATCCGGAATTTATCGCTTTTTTTGATAATTTTGCTTTTGATACCGTTGTCCAGCAAGGCCAATTGGATGATGTCACACGATTTCAAGTGATTTTAGCGAGTTTGCTGGGATGTCAAGGCATCGATGAATTTAAGGCCATTTTGCCGGCTACCCTTCGATTTGGAGTCTCTCCAGTAGAAGTGAAGGAAATCGTCTATCAAGCGGTTGCTTATCTGGGTATTGGCCGGGTCTTTCCTTTTTTGAAAGCTTGCAATGAGATTTTTCAAGCGGAAAAGATTTCCCTCCCACTTGAGCCCCAAGCGGCAAAGACTTCCAAATCGCGACTAGAGCTTGGGCGCGAAACCCTAGTGTCTTTGATGGGGGAGGGGATGCGGCATTTTGATCAAGAAGGTCCAGAAAACCGTCATCATATTAACCAATGGTTGATGGCCAATTGCTTTGGTGACTATTATAGCCGTTCAGGGTTAGAGGGCAAGAAAAGAGAATTGATGACCTTTTGTTTTTTGGCTGCACAGGGTGGCTGTGAACCACAGTTGGTCAGCCATGCAGTCGCTAATTTGAAATTGGGACATCGTCAGAGTTATTTGATTGATATCTTAAGTCAATGCATTCCTTACATCGGTTATCCAAGGGTGCTCAACGCTCTAACCTGCCTAGAGGAGGCGGTAAGAGTGGTTAACAATAAAGGAGAACTCGCTGAAAAGGCATCCATTGCTACCGAGGAGGGGTAAAATGACAGATTTGGAACAATTATTAGCAGAACGGGATATCCGCTATCTGGTGGACCACTCGGCCTACTTGGCAGACCAGCGCAGTGTCGAAGGAGTTTTAGCTTACTATCACCCTGACGCTATTCTTCAAGCAGGGGACTTACAGATTAGGGGGCATGAAGCGTTGGCGCAATTGTTTAGCCAATTATTAGCAGAACCGGAAGTGATTTCGCATCACAATGGGCAATTGATAGTAACGCTTGAGTCAGCGACACTAGCTAGAGGCATCAGTTACTGCCAATCGGTTTACGTGGGCGTCATGGATGGCAAGCGCCAAAGACAAACGACTCAGATTTGTTATACTGATACTTACACCAAGACAGATGGTAAATGGGTCATCAAGCATCGCATCAGTGAACACATTTGGCAAACGAATTGTGAGTTAGAACTAGAGGAGGACAGATAATGGAATATGTGAACTTAGGAAAGACCGGTTTAAAAGTGTCTCGAGTTGGCCTTGGGTGTATGAGTTTTGGAGCGCCAGATGCTGGAGGGATTCCAGGAAAGGTTAGTGAAGCTGAGGCGCGTGAGATTATCAAATACGCTCTTGATGCAGGGATTAACTTCTTTGATACAGCTAACTATTATTCGTTGGGCCTTAGTGAGGAGATTCTTGGCCGAGCTCTAAAAGACTTTGCTCTTAGGGAAGAAGTGGTTATCTCGACCAAACTGTATTACCCTATGTATGATGGGGCCAACGCCAAAGGTTTGTCCCGGAAAGCTATTTTTGACCAGGTGGAAAACTCCCTAAAGCGTTTAGGGACAGATTACATCGACCTCTATGTTATCCATCGCTGGGATTATACAACGCCAATCGAGGAAGTGATGGAGGCTCTTAATGATTTGGTTCGCATGGGAAAGGTCCGCTATATCGGAGCATCGAGCATGTATGCCTGGCAATTTGTAAAAGCCAATAGTATCGCTGAAAAAAGAGGTTGGGCAAAGTTTGTTTCCATGCAAAACACCATTAACCTAATCTACCGAGAAGAAGAAAAAGAGATGCTCCCTATGTGCCTTTCGGAAGGCATTGCAGTAACCCCTTATTCACCCATTGCTCATGGTGCCTTGACGCGCTCTCCTGAAGAGTTTGGCACGTCACCTAGCAGCCAATTGCAAAGTCCCTATGTTTTGGAACATGACCGTGAGATCATCAAACGGACCCGAGAGATAGCAACAAAGTATCAGGTGAGCCCTGGACAGGTTGCCCTTGCTTGGGTATATGCTAAACCAGGTGTGACAGCTCCACTGGTTGGTGGCTCCAAGATTGCTTATGTTCAGGAAGCCATCGATGCCTTTAATCTGCATCTATCCGATGAGGATATTGCTTATTTGGAAGAACCCTATGTGCCTCATAAACAATACGGATTCCGATAGATGAACGGGGACATCAGGAGAGTAGTTCTTATTATCTTGGCCATGTCTGTTTGTCTCCATGGGGGACAAAGGTCGGACTGGCTAGGAAGCGCTGGCAATCGATCAGAGCAGTCGCAACTCATTCCGATAGAAGGAGAGGAAATGACCGAGCAAGTACTAGAGAATCTTTTTAGGCAAATCAACCGTGCCATGGTTGACCAAGATATTGACACATTGGAAGTGCTCCTTGCTAAGGAGATGAGCTTGATTCATATGACGGGTTATGTGCAGCCTAAGGCAGAATGGCTAGCAGATATTGCTTCAGGTCAGATGCGGTATTTTAGCTCTAAACATGAAAAAGTAGAAGAAGTTAGCATTGAAGGAAATTGTGCAAAGATGACTAGTTATAATTTGGTAGAAGCTTCTATCTGGGGAAGCGCCCGTCATACCTGGCGGTTGAAAATGGAAGTCCATTTTGAAAAGAAAGAGAATGACTGGAAGATCGTGAAGCAAATCGCCTCAACCTACTGATAGATTCCTTATGGTAAAAAAGAAATGCCCAAGCTGTGGTGAGACCTGCTAAGACTGGTCGCTAAAGGCTTGGGTATTTTGGTTGAGTCAGTAGTGCCTAAGTGCAGAGTCTTTTGGGGATATTCACGCAACAACGCGCTCAATAATGGCATGTTGCCGATTGTCCAACCCAGAGAAGTGAGGGAACAGTTGGCGCAACTGGCGCCGAATCAGGAGATTACCATAGACCTGCCTGAGCAGAAACTCCTGCCCCCCTTTGGAAGCTTTGACTTTGACATCGATGGTCAGTGGAAGTATAAGCTACTCGATGGCCTGGATGACATCGGCATCACCCTCCAGTAGGAAGATCTCATTATGCCCTATGAGCAAAATCAGCCAAGTTAATGGCTCTAGGCAGAAAATTCCTCCTAAAAATGCTAAAATGGGATAAGAAGGAGAGGTGAACTGGCATGTCACGAACAGTCTATTTTTCGACCCGCCAGCAGCACGGTGGCTGTGGTTGCTTAGCGCTTGGGTTAATCTTGGGCTTATTATTTCTAAAATCTTTTTGGCGACCGCTCCTGCTTTTCTTTTTGCTAGTGACGGTTGTTGGTTGGATTCGAGCCTTTTTTGTCCCGAAAAAGACCACAACTTTCCAAAAGGAGCAGACTTACTTTGAGGACTCAGCCAACCCTTATGGCTATCCTTACCAATCCCGAAAGCGCAAGGAGGCAGATGTCATCGAAGAAGATTGAGGGGACAAGGGGAATTTGCCATGGCTTAAGCCCTTTAATAAGCAAGTCCTTAACTCTTTGGAACTTTTTATAGGCTAGCTGGGCATAGACTGTCGAGGAAGACATAGATTTCAAGAGCCTGCAGGCCTTTTTGGTGTTTGTCTCGTTTAAGCGCCCAAGGAAATCTCTTAGAAGATAGAAAACGGAAGGCTCGCGGTGGAACTACGCAGGGGTAACACGAAAACTGGTAAAGCCAGCATTGGCTCTCTCCCATTTCTAGGAGACGCCCTTGGACGCCTAGCCCCAGGCTGTCCAAGCTCCCAACCGCTGCTTCAAGCTATTTTTCTACATCGTTTGAATAGAACTGACTTTTTGCCCAGCTTCGGGCTTTTTTTACTGCCTTAAGGACAGGAAAGGTCAATCGGTAAAGAAGGTTTTGCTAGGCCAGAGACAGCTGTTAAGGCTCTAGTTTATCTTATTTCCGTTTTAAAATGGAAAACAAATAATCTTAAAAGCGTTTACATAGCGGTTTAAAAAGAGTATGATAGTAGCAAAGAGAACAAGGAGGTTTTTGCATGCTAACATTTCCAGATAAGTTTTTGTGGGGCAGTTCGACCTCAGGCCCCCAATCGGAAGGACGGATTGCGGGAGATGGCAAGGGAGACAATACCTGGGACCATTGGTTTCGGACCAACCCAGAGAAGTTTCACGGTGGGGTAGGACCTGAGGTCACTTCAACCTTTTACCAGAACTATGAGAGCGATTTGGACCTCTTGGTAGAGACTGGACACACGGCCTTTCGGACATCGATCCAGTGGTCTCGCTTGATTCCTGACGGAGACGGAGCGGTCAATGAGATGGCGGTTGCCTTCTATAGGAAGGTCTTTCAGGGGGTCAAGGATAGCAAAATTGAGCTCTTGGTCAATCTCTACCATTTTGATTTGCCCATGGCCTTGGAAGAAAAGGGGGGCTGGACCCAACGTGCAACCGTAGAAGCTTACGAGCGCTACGCTAGGACTTGCTTTGAAAGGTTTGGTGACTTAGTAGACCGCTGGATTACCTTCAATGAGCCCATTGTCCCTGTTGAATGTGGCTATTTTTACCAACTTCATTATCCAGCAACGGTAGATCCCAAAGCGGGCATCCAAGTAGCTTATCATACCCAGCTGGCTAGTAGTTTAGCTGTTAGAGCTAGCCATGAGATCAATCCAGATGCTCCTATTGGCATCGTTCTTAACCTGACGCCAGCTTATCCGAGGAGCCAGCACCCAGCTGACCTTAAGGCGGCTCGGATTGCAGAACTCTTCCAAGCCAAGTCTTTCTTGGACCCTTCCGTCAAGGGAGAATACCCAGCTGAGTTGATTGCCTTGATCAAAGAGCATGATTTACTACCGACCTATCAGTCGGGAGACTTAGACCTTATCCGTCAAAACACTGTAGATTATTTGGGAGTCAATTACTACCAACCGCTTCGTGTGGCTGCGCCAAAATACCAAGCCCATCCAGATTCGCCCTTCTTCCCAGAAGTTTACTTTGACCACTATGTCATGCCTGGTCGCAAGATGAATCCGCACCGTGGCTGGGAGATTTACGAGCGTGGCATTTATGACATTGCTCTTGATATCAAGGAAAATTATGGCAATATCGAGTGGATCCTGACGGAGAATGGCATGGGGGTTGAAGGAGAAGAAAAATTCCGTCAGGATGGCATGATTCAAGACGATTATAGAATTGAGTTTATCAAGGGACATTTGGAAGAGCTTCATCGGGCGATCCAAGAAGGGGCCAACTGTAAAGGCTACTTGCTCTGGACCTTCATCGACTGCTGGTCCTGGCTCAATAGCTATAAGAACCGCTATGGATTGGTCGAGTTAGATCTGACAGACCAAAGCCGACGGTTGAAGAAGTCTGGTCATTGGTTTAGGAAATTGAGTCAGCAGAACGGTTTTTAGGAGGGGCTATGGTCAAACTAGGATTTTCACTCTATCCGGAAGGGCAAGACTTGGAGAAGCTGTTTGCCTATATTGATGGTTTTAAGGCCTATGACTGTGACCGTGTCTTTCTTAGCCTTCTGCAGCTGGATGTCAACGACAAGGAGATCTTTGACCACTATCGGCAGATTGTGGCCTATTGTCAGCTAGCAGGGTTTCGTGTTTTTGCAGACCTTAACCCAGCCTTCATCCAAAAGATAGGCTGGAAAGACGACTTGATTGGAAAAGCGGCAGCCTTCGGACTGTCAGGGATTCGTTTGGATGAATCTTACGACGATGACCAGCTGGTAGAGCTGACCAAAAATGCTTTAGGCATCCAAATTGAACTAAACATGAGCACCGAACCTGATTTGCTGGAGCGCTTGGTGGCAAAGGGGGCTAATCTCAGTCAGATCACAGCCTGCCACAATTTTTACCCGCGCCGGTTTACAGGTCTGGGTACAACCTATTTCCAAACCGTCAGCCAGGTTTACAGCGGTTATGGGATTGAACGTGCTGCCTTTATCAGCGCCCAAACAGCGGATACAGGTCCTTGGCCAGTGTCTGAGGGGCTACCAACTTTGGAAATGCATCGGGATCTCCCAATTCATGCCCAGTACAAGTGGCTGGCCGCAACAGGCTTGGTCGATCACATCATTATTTCCAATCAATTTATTTCCGCTGAGGAGTTGGCCAGTATTCAGCAAAAGGCTACCATTACCTTTGATGTCCAACTGTGTGAGGATGTCTCAGCTGTGGAAACTGCCATAGTGGCAGAAGCGCATACCTACCGTGGGGACGTCTCAGACTACGTGATTCGCTCTACCAGGCATCGGGAACGCTACAGTGAGGAAAGGATATTGCCAAGACAGACTGGTCAGATGGTGAAGCGGGGAAGTGTTTTGATCGATAATCAGGACTACACTCGTTACTGTGGGGAATTGCAGCTGGCTCTGACAGACTTTAGGGTCAGCCACAAGACCAACCTTGTCGGCCATATTTGTGACTACGATCTGCCACTCCTTGACCTGTTGCAGCCATGGCAGGCCTTTGCCCTAAACCCAGTCCCTCAAGGAGACAGCCATGCTGACTAAGAAGGAGTGGCGTCTCTTGCAACTCTTATACCAAGCGACAGATTTTCAAACCAGTCAACATCTGGCTGATCAGCTTGAGCTATCAGAACGTACGGTTAGGACCTATTTGAAAAATTTGGAGACGCTACTGCCTCAATATGGTGCCCAGCTGACCTACAAGTATGGTCAGGGAGTGAGGTTGACCATCCAGCTGAGTGACAGTTTTCAGGCCTTTTACCAGCAAGGCAAGGAAACCAGCCAGTCCATCCTCTTGAATGACAGCCAGGAACGGCAACGCTATCTCCTCAACCAACTCTTTTTTGAGGCACAGGTGATTCAGGTGGCTGAGCTACAGGAAAGCTTTTACATCAGTAAGAGCAGTATGGCGCAGTTGCTCGGTCAAATCCGCCACCAATTGGCAGAGTATGAGCTGCATTTGGAGCGCCTAGCACCGTCGACCTATCGCGTCTTGGGTGAGGAGCGTAAGAAGCGTCAATTCATTGCCGATTATTTCTTGGCGGATGCCTTCCAAGAAGTGTTACGGTCTGAAGGCAATGCCAGCTCCCTACTGAAGTCCCTTGATTTGTCTGTCTTGACAGAAGTGATTTTGCAAGAGTGCCGAAAGGGCCAGGTCAGCTTGTCCGACTTTACCCTGACAAATCTGGTGCTTCACTTGGGACTCAGTATCTTGCGGCAACGCTCTGGCCATGTGATGTCCGATTTTCCCTTGGAGGAAAGGGTGACAGAAAGCTTGGAATACGAAGTGGCGGCAAGAATCCTAAAAGGTCTGGAGGAGCAGCTGGATTTAACCTTTCCAGCTGGGGAAACCCAATATCTGGCCCTGCATTTGCTGACAAAGTCCCATCATAAAGAGGGCCCACAAGAAGCACAACCAAGACACAAGGCAGCAATCGTGGCTGTCTTGCAAGAGCTAGACAAAGATCTAGGCAGCAATCTAGCCCAGGATTATCGTTTGCTAGAAGGCTTGGCTACCCATCTTCAGCCGCTGCTTTTACGTCTCCAGTACGGCATCCGCTTGGAAAACCCCTTACTAGAGGACATTGTCAGGGACTATGGTTGGGTGTTTGAGCTAACCAAGCGGGCCTTCAAGCCCCTGAGCTGCCTAGCACCTTACGAGATCAGCGACGATGAATGGGCTTATATGACCCTGCACTTGATCGGTGCCCTTGACCGCCAAGCCACGCAAAAGAAACTCAAGGTGTTGGTCGTTTGTGCGACAGGAGTAGGGAGTGCCCAGGTCCTTCGTTACCGATTGGAGAGTCAATTCGGCCAGCGGATCAGTATTGTGGATTGCATCAGCTACCACGAATTATCAGATAGTTACCTCTCAGGGATTGATTTACTGATTTCTTCCGTTGATTTGGGACCGCTGATCTTCAAGGTTCCTGTTGTGGTCGTTAGCGTCTTTTTACGGTCAGAAGATAAGACCTTGCTCAGTCAGACCCTGGATGCTCTCACGATTGGTCAGGTGGCTGCTCCACAAACGTCAAGGAGGGACATTGACCAAGCCCTCTTGGCCAGTCTCGAGGCTTCTTGTTCGGAGGATCAGTTTCTGGTCATAGCAGAGCCTCAGACCAAGGAGGGCTTGCTTAAAACGATGTTAGCCTGCTTAGACGATGTCAGATCAGAGCAGGATTTGCAGGAGTTTTATCATCAAGTTTGTTTAAGAGAACAACTAAGCTCAACGGCTTTTTCAGATAGCATGGCCTTCCCTCATCTAATGGAATCCTTGGGGCAACGTGGGCAAGTGGTCGTAGCCATTCTTGGACATGGTTTATTCTGGGACATTGACCACCCGTCTGTCCGTCTGGTCTTTCTCTTGTCGCCCTCACGCTATCGCAATCAGGATTTAAAACGGGTCTCTCAAACCTTAGCGAGGTGGGTGGACCGAGAGGATCTTTTGCAGGAGCTTCTGGCTCAACCAACCTATCAACACTTTAAACAGTTAATTCTAAACACATCATCACAGGAGGAATCATGATGAAACACATTATGTTAGTTTGTAACGCAGGCATGTCTACCAGCCTATTAGTCACTAAAATGGAAAAGGCTGCCGCAGATCAGGGTTACGAAGCGACCATCTGGGCAGTTCCTGTCTCAGAAGTTGACCAAGAAATGGCCAACAAGACTATCGATGTCTTGATGGTTGGTCCTCAAGTACGTTTCATGTTGGACGAATACAAGCAAAAATTTGAACCAGCGACAAAGGTGACCGACATCAATATGATGGACTACGGCATCATGAACGGTGAAGCGGTCTTTAATCAGGCGCGTGCCTTGATAGGTGACTAGCATGACAGAAGAGACACCCTTGTTAGAAGTCATCATGCAACTGATCATGTACGGCGGTGATGCCAAAAGCAAGGCTATGGAAGCCATTCACCTGGCCAAGCAAGCTCAGTTTGAATCGGCTCAAGCCAAGATAGCTGAAGCGAACGCTTCATTGAGCCAGGCTCACCATGCGCAAACGGGTTTATTAACCAAGGAAGCTAGTGGAGAACATATTCAGGCCAGTCTTCTTATGATTCACGGTCAAGATCACTTGATGAATGCCATCACTTTTATTGATCTAGCCAAGGAAGTGATTGCGCTTTATCAGGAGATGCAGGAATTGAAAGAGGCCAGCCATGAAGCTTAGCCAACAGGTTCCCATTTCAGCCTCGACCTTTTATCGCTTTCTGCTGGAGTCTCTCAGAGAGGACTACAAGGCTGCTAACAAAGCTCCTGTGAAAGACTCGGATCTGAAACATGGCCTAAGCTTTCAAAAACGCTTTGGCAAGAAACAAGAAAGTGCCATGGAAGTCAGGGTAGTGGATTTGATTGAAAATGAGCGCTACGCTCTAGCCTTTCAATCCAGTCGTGGCACCCAGTGGGTCACCTATGATTTGACAGCTATTGAGGAGAATGCCTGTCAGGTGACCTACACCGAAGACTATTCCCCTAAGGGGAAGCTAAACGCTTGGAATTATAAATTGCTATTTCCCTTGATGCGGAAATCATTAGAGCGTCGCATGCGCCTTCAAATCGAGAAAATAGCAGAATTCGCTAAAAATAAGGAGGATTTACACCATGAATAATGCGTTCATGAACAAGTTTATGCAGATTGCTGGGAAGTTGAGTTCTCAGAAACATCTGGTCGTTATCAGGGATTCCTTTATCGCAATGATGCCATTAACCATGGCGGGATCTATTGCCGTATTGCTGAATGTTTTCTTTCGAGATGTTCCCAACAACCTGGGTTGGACTGGAGTTGCAAAGGCACTGGAGCCCCTTATCACCTTGAACGGTTATGTCTACTTTGGAACCATCGCCATCACAGCCCTTATTTTTTCGTTTGCGGTTGGTTATAATTATTCTTCAATTGAAAAAGTTAATCCGATTGCAGGTGGTCTGATTTCCTTTGCTTCTTTTGTTGCCACCATTCCTCAAACCATTACCATCGCGACGGACTTAACCGGATTGGATAAATCTGTTTTGTCTCCGCTGGCTGATTTGGGGCTAGCCATCAATGGCTCTATCCTCGAAGTGTCTGAATGGGGTGCCATTAAAACAGCCTATGCTGGTGCGACAGGTCTCTTTGCAGCGTTGTTGATCGGTATGTTAGCATCAATGATTTATTGCTATTTGATGAAGAAGAATGTTACCATCAAAATGCCTGATAACGTTCCACCTGCTGTGAATAAGGCCTTTGCAGCCATCATCCCAGGTACGGTTGCTATTTATGTGTCTGCACTGATTGGTTACTTGCCAGTGCTTTTAGCCAACACACCATTAAATGATTTGATTTCAACCTATATCCAAAGACCGTTAATGAACCTTTCTCAAGGCAGCTTCAGTGTCTTGCTGTTATCTTTCTTAGTGCAGTTGTTCTGGTTCTTTGGTCTGCATGGTCACAACGTCCTTGCTCCGATTATGGATGGGGTATATGGACCTGCCCTTCTTGAGAATACAACCGTCTATGAGGCTACTAAGGATGTGACCCAACTGCCATGGTTGTGGACACGTGGTTCCTTTGACGCCTATGCTCAGATGGGGGGTTCAGGGGTGACCATCGCCCTCATCATTGCCATTTTTATCTTCTCTAAACGTAAGGAATACCGCACCGTTGCTAAACTATCTGCTCCGATGGGGGTCTTCAACATCAATGAACCGATAACCTTTGGGATTCCCATGGTGCTCAACCCACTCTTTGCCATCCCGTGGCTAATCGTTCCACCAATCTGCTGTGCCATCGGTTACTTTGCAACATATACAGGATTGGTTCCTCCAGTTTATCTGGCGGTTCCATGGATTACACCTCCAGGGCTCTATGCCTTCCTAGCGACTGGTAACAACCTCATGGCTGGCCTGGTTTCACTCTTTAATGTCTTTGTCGCCTTCTTGATTTGGGCACCATTTGTCATTGCGGCCAACCGTGTCAAGGTCGAAGACCAGTAAGACAAGATCGAATGTATCTTCAACCACAATCAATCTAGCCTGGGAAAGGACGCTGATGACAGCACTGGACTTCAACAAAGCGAGTTGACAACGGCTATCCTTGATTTTCAAAGAGTATGAGATTCGAATCCCTTCAACATTCTGATGTTAGAGCAAGGCTCAGCTGTCAGAGTGGGAAGGGATTTTGCAGTTTGGTCACAAGAAAAGCTGGCCTTGCTGTTTGATTTGGTAGGTTATAGTGCTTAGACAGGTGCCTGATTGTCGGGGAACAAAACCGACTATTATGGATGCCTATCAACCATCAGCCGTCTAGCGAGTCTTTAGTCAAGTGATACTAAATTAAAATCAAAATTAGATGACTTAAGCTGATATCTTATTTGTTCCTAAAAATATGCATGAACTAACTTTTCACATGTTACACTGAGCCGAAAAGGTACCGATGAGACACAAGTTACGCAACGGCCACACATGTCCATCACTCATTCGATCTCATTTTGATTTTGAAAGAGTATGAGATAAGCCTAGGCAGTAGGCAAAAAGCCAAAAACCGAGTCTGGCTCGTCTAGCCAAACTCGGTTTTTACGGAGAGAAAAGGACATTGTTTGCTCAAGGAGAGGTCTTGTCGTTTTCTTGAGGTTCACTGGTGCTTGAACTGCTGGTTTCCTCTGCAACCGCTGAAGAGCTTTCATCGGGCTCTGGTTCAAATTGCTCAGGGTGCAAGGCTCGGTAGCTTGGTGCTTCAAAGAGCGGCAGGGTTGTCTTGTTCCCATTCTTGCTGTAAATGCTGGTGGAAGCCTCACCAAGGGCCTGCTCGACAGTGATCTGTTGATCTAGCGAATTTTGATAAGACACTTTCTCTAGGTCAATAGCCTGTAAGCCACTGCCTTGATAAAAGCGGAGCAAGTCTCCTGTCTGGATGGCATCGCTCGTCTGGAGTTGGAGATTAGCCGTATCCCGTGCGACTTGCAGCTCTGCAGTCGTTGATTCGTCAGGAAGCGTGATCTCTTCACCCGTTTCCGTGTAGTAGGTGCGACCGCTGTAACTGGTGTATTTTGGCGTGATGAAGTGTCCTGAGGTTCTCAGAGCCACCACTTGATTATGGTCTGGGGAGAGAATGTCCTGACCGACCTGGAGATACTTGCTGGCATCGATTCCCAGTAAATGGAGTAGGGTTGGTAGGGCATCGACCTGCCCCGAATAGGTGTCGATAATCTTGCCCTTGTTCATGCCAGGAATGACAATCATGTAAGGCACCCGCTGGAGCATAGCATTGTCATAGGCGGACCAGGTTTCTGGATTCTTGCCGATGAGGGGGGCCAGGTCTGGATTGCGAGAGTTAGAAATGCCGTAGTGGTCACCGTAAAGAATGATGATGGAATTGTCGTAGACACCTGTCGCCTTCAAGTAATTGAAGAAGGCCTCAACAGCTGAATCCAAATAGTTGGCTGTCGCAAAATAGCCGTTGATGGTCTCGTCCTCGGTATTGGCTAAGGGAAAACCGACTTCATCCCCGACGAGACTGGTCGTGTAAGGGTAGTGGTTGGAGACGGTGATATATTTGACATAGAAGGGCTGTTGGAGGCGCTCCAAATACTGGATCGAATCCTTGAGCATGATTTTATCATTGAGCCCATACTGGAAGGAATTTTCCTCGGTCTGTTTTGAGAAATAGGAGGCGTCAAAGAAGTAATCGTAGCCCCATTGTTTATAGGTCTGGTTTCGATTCCAGAAGCTTCCGCCATTGCCATGAAAAACAGCGCTGCTATAGCCGTCTGTCTGGTTGAGAATATGTGGAGCAGCGGCCTGGGTGTTAGTGCCACCGTAGGTCACCATAAAGGAGCCTTGAGAGAGACCAAAAAGGCCGGTATCTAAGAGGGTCTCTGAGTCAGATGTCTTGCCTGCCTTGACCTGGTTGAAGAAGTTAGAAAAAGACAGGGTAGACTCCGAATGGTAGAGGGAATTCAGAAATGGCGTCACCTCGTGTGACTGGCCATCCACTTCCAAATGGTAGTCAATCAAAAACTGCTGGAAGCTTTCTAGGTGAACGTAGATGACATTGCGCCCTTTGGCGATGCCATAGTAGTCGTTATTTGGTTTGGCGTAGTGTTCTGTGACATAGGCTTGAATGGGCACGATGTCTTCGGCATTGGCGCCAGCCCTGTCCTTGCTGGTCTTGTAGGTCTGATTGCCGCTGTAGGCCAAAAAAGCGTTAAGCCCAATGCCACGCACGATATAGGTGCTGGAGAAGCCTCGGCTCAATAACTCAGGCCGGTCAATTTCTGCCAAAAACAGATTGGCAGAAAAGAGCATGGTCGAAAGAGCAGTGACGGCAAAACTGGCTCGTGGATTAAAGGGACGACGATCCAGTCGAATCATTTTTTTAAGACCTAGATAGGCCAGTAAGACAAAATCAAAGAAGTAGATAATGTCCTGAAAACGAAATAGTTTGATAAAGGCTTCGCCCAGTCCTGCGGACACGCTAGAAGAAGCCAAAATGGTATTAACCGTGATAAAATCAGAGAATTCTCGATAGTAGGTCACATTGGCAAAGAGCCAGCAAAAGATGATGCCGTAGAGGATTAGGGCAGTGATGTAAAAAGGTTTGGTAGGTTTAATATAAAGTGCCAGGCCGATGAAAAAGAGACTGGTCGCAATCGGACTAATCAGGGCAAGGAAGTTCTGGTAAATCCCTGCGGTGTCCAGACTAAAGTCTAATATATAGGCGGTCATGGTCTTAAACCAGACCAGAAAGACGAGTGCTAGGACAAAACCTAGCCTCGTTTGGAGAATATGTACAAGATTGGTTAAAAGTTTTTTCACAGTCGTTTCCTTAAGTCATAAGTTTCCTAAACGTTTCAAATACCTTCTTCCAATTATATCACATTTTTAAAAATTGCCGGAATCTAACCTCTACTTTGAGAAAAAATGTAAATTTTGGTATAATGTAGGTTATGAAGAAACTGACCCTTAACGATGAGGCAAAACGGGCTATCCGCAATGGCATTTGCCTACTTGATGGTAAACATTTTTCTGATCAGCTCTTGACGGATGACTGGGCGCATCTTTATGCCAAGGATGGGACTTTTTTGGCCCAGGCTTATTTTTCCAAGCAGCATAAAGGTGTCGGCTGGGTGGTCAGCAAACAACTGATGACGGTTGATCAAACCTTCTTTGAGGGCTTGTTGTTGCAGGCTTGGCATAAGCGCCGGGCCTACCACCAGTCGGAGCATACGACTGCCTATCGGATTTTTAACCAGGATGGCGATGGCTTTGGTGGCCTGACGATTGATTATTACCAAGGGCGGCTGGTCTTTTCTTGGTACAATGCTTTCGTTCACAGTCTGAGAGAACAGATCGTCGCGGCGGCAAGGGCTGTCCTGCCAGATATTGTTGCAGGCTATGAAAAGATTCGCTTTCAGGGCTTAGAGTTTGAGAGCAGACAGCTTTTTGGTCCAGCTGGCATGGACCGACTGACCATCCGAGAGAACGGCGTAGCCTTTGAGGTCTTTTTGAACGATGGTCTGATGACAGGGATTTTTCTGGACCAGCATGAGGTCAGAGGCCTCCTGGTGGATGGCCTTGCCAGGGGCAAATCAGTTCTCAACATGTTTTCCTATACGGCTGCCTTTTCAGTTGCAGCAGCCATGGGAGGCGCTAGGGCAACAACTTCGGTCGATTTGGCTAAACGTAGCCGAGACTTATCTCGGGCTCATTTTGAAGCCAATCAGCTAGATGTCAGTGACCACCGGTTTGTGGTTATGGATGTCTTTGAATACTTCAAGTATGCCAAACGCCACCAGTTGGTGTTTGACCTGATCATCCTGGATCCGCCTAGTTTCGCACGCAATAAAAAACAGACTTTTTCGGTAGCCAAAGACTACCATCTCCTGGTGTCCCAAAGTTTGGAGATTTTGTCAGAGGGTGGCATTTTGATTGCCTCTACCAATGCCAGCAATGTGACACTAGAAAAATTTAAACAACAAATTGAAAAAGGTTTTGGAAAGCGAAAACCGGTCTACTTGGAGACTTATCGCCTTCCTGATGATTTTCAAATCAATAAAAAAGATGAAAGCAGTAACTACCTCAAGGTAGTTACCATTAGGGCTTAGAAGATGCAAATAGTTGTACCGATTATGCCAGAGTCACTGGAAGATGTGTTGGCTCTTGATGTTGATAAATACCAAGAAGCAGACCTGATTGAGTGGCGGGCAGATTATTTGTCCAAGGAAGATATCTTGCGGGTGGCCCCAGCCGTTTTTGAAAAATTTTCTGGGCGTGAAGTGATTTTTACCCTGCGGACCGTCAAAGAAGGTGGGCGGATTGAACTGTCGGACGAGGAGTACGTTTGCCTGCTCAAGGAAATCAACCATCTGTACGAACCAGACTACCTGGATTTTGAGTATTTTTCTCACCAGTCTGTCTTTGACCAAATGTTAGATTCTTCTAATCTGGTTCTCAGTTATCATAATTTCAAAGAGACGCCAGACAACTTGATGGAGATCATGTCAGAATTGACAGCTCTTGCCCCTAAAATGGTCAAGTTAGCGGTCATGCCAAATCGTGAACAGGATGTTTTGGACCTGATGAATTTTACCAGAGGTTTTAAGGTTCTGAACCCTGAGCAAAATTTTGCGACCATGTCCATGGGCAAACTAGGAAGGGTGACCCGCTTGTCCTCGCTGCTGACAGGTTCTTCGTGGACCTTTGCTTGCGTGGATGATCCGAGTGCGCCAGGTCAAGTTCAGTTGAAAGATATGGTCAAAATCCGAGAGGTCCTCAATGAGGATTGACGGTCATACACGACTGGCTGCTGTGGTGGCTGACCCCATCAAGCATAGCCTGTCGCCTTTCATCCACAATAGGGCTTTTGAGCAGACTGGAACAAATGGGGTTTATCTGGCCTTTGAAATCAAGGAAGAGGATCTTGCCGAGACGGTCTTGAACATCAAACGTTATGATATGTTTGGCATTAATCTCTCCATGCCCTACAAGGAAAAAGTCCTTCCCTACTTAGACGAGCTTAGTCCAGAAGCTGCCCTGATCGGTGCGGTCAACACGGTGGTGAACCAAGATGGGAAATTGGTCGGCTACAACACGGATGGCAAGGGCTTTTTTGCTAGTTTAGGGGATTTCGAGATTGAAGGGAAGGAAATGACCCTGCTAGGTGCAGGCGGTGCTGCCCTAGCTATCGCAGCCCAGTCAGCACTGAATGGTGCCAAGGCCATCCATGTATTTTCCAGAGCGACCTCCCTTGACAAGGCTCGAAACAAACTAGAGCCTATCGCCAAAGCGACTGGGCTAGCAATGACTTTTTCTGCCCTAGAAGACCAAGAGGCCTTAGCGGTTTGCCTTGAGCAATCAGCCCTTTTGGTCAATGCAACCAGCGTCGGCATGGATGAGATATCCAATCCCCTACCAGAGACCTGTCCTTTGAAGGCAGACCTCCTAGTAGCAGACATTATCTACCGGCCGCTGGAGACCCCTTTGCTGGCGAGAGCCAAGAAAGAAGGATTGACAGCCGTCAACGGCTTAGGGATGCTACTCCATCAAGCGGCGATTGCCTTTGAACTCTGGACAGGACAGGAAATGCCGGTTGAAGCCATCTGGTCAGACCTCCTTGACCTGTTATAACTTGCTCTTGTCTGTCGACCTGAAAAAGCTGGGCTAGCCAGATCAGACAGACCTGATTAACTGTGGGGGACAGACGAATGCTTTTTCGTTGGAGTTCTTTCCATTCCCATTTTTCTAAAGAAACCGACGTATCCGCCCTAAAAAATCAGAACATTAAAACAATGAAGAAGGAACGACTATGAAAGTATCTGTCAACCTCCCCAAACACCCCTATGACATTCTTATTGAGAGGGGGAGCCTGGACCAATGCGGTCAATGGGCCTCTCACCTTTGGAAACCACAAAAGGTTGTGATCATTACGGATGAGCATGTGGGCTCTCTCTATGCGGAGCGTGTGGCCCAAAGTATGGAAGCCAGTGGTTTTGAAGTAGCGGTATTTGAGTTTCCAGAGGGCGAAGCGCAGAAAAACTTGGAAGTGGTCAATCAAGCCTATGCTTTCTTAGTCGAGCAAGGCCTCACCCGATCGGACGGCATTATTGCGCTAGGAGGTGGCGTTGTCGGCGATCTGGCTGGTTTTGTGGCTTCGACCTACATGCGAGGCATCCATTTCTTGCAAATTCCGACCAGTTTAACAGCCCAGGTAGACTCGTCTATCGGTGGCAAGACCGGGGTTAACACGCCCTTTGCGAAAAACATGGTCGGCACCTTTGCCCAGCCTGATGGCGTTTTGATTGATCCGAATGTCCTTAAGACCCTGGGACGTAGGGAATTGATCGAGGGCATGGGCGAGGTGATCAAGTACGGTTTGATTGCTGATGTGGCCTTGTGGCAAATGCTGGAGGAGATGACTGGTCCAGATGAGATCTTAGAAAATGCAGAGCAGATCATCTATCATTCCTGTCAGGTCAAACGCCAGCATGTCGTAGAGGACGAGTTGGATAATGGCATCCGCCTTTATCTGAATTTTGGTCATACCATTGGCCATGCGATTGAACAAACCGCTGGTTATGGTCAGGTCATGCACGGAGAAGCGGTCGCTATCGGCATGGTCCAACTGTCTCGTGTAGCGGAACAAAAAGGCTTGATGCCAGAGGGGATAACAGAACAAATTAGCCGTATGTGCCAAAAATTTGGCCTGCCTGTCAGCCATGAGCCTTGGGATATCGAGGCCCTCCATCAGGCCCTATGCCACGATAAAAAAGCGCGCGGTAGCAAGATTAAAACAGTGATTGTCCCTGAACTGGGGAAGGCTGCTATCAATGAGGTTAGCCTAGAAGAAATGAGAGAGTATTTGGTGAAGTAAATGAGATATTTAACAGCAGGAGAGTCACATGGACCACGATTGACGGCCATCATTGAAGGCGTGCCAGCAGGCCTTCCCTTGACCGCAGCTGACATCAATGTGGAATTGAAGCGCCGTCAAGGGGGCTATGGGCGCGGTGGTCGGATGAAGATTGAGAGCGACCAAGTGGAGATCACATCAGGGGTTCGCCATGGAGTGACCATGGGAGGACCGATTACCCTGAATGTTACCAACAAGGATCATGAAAAATGGTTGGATATTATGGCGGTTGAGGATATTGAGGACCGCCTTAAAACCAAGCGCAAAATCACTAAGCCTAGGCCTGGTCATGCAGATTTGGTCGGTGGAATCAAGTACCGTTTCAGTGATTTGCGTAACTCCCTAGAACGGTCATCTGCGCGTGAAACGACCATGCGGGTAGCTGTCGGTGCGGTTGCCAAACGGCTCCTAGAAGAAATCGGTGTCGAGATTGCCAGCCATATCGTGACCTTTGGTGGGATTGAGGTAGAAATACCAGACGGTTTGACGGTTAGACAAATTAAAGAACTGAGCAGTCAATCAGAGGTCTCTATTGTCAACCCCAAACACGAGGACGCGATCAAGACCTATATTGACCAAATCAAAAAGGATGGTGACACCATCGGAGGTGTCATCGAGTGTGTGGTTGGTGGTGTTCCAGTCGGTCTAGGGTCTTTTGTCCAATGGGATAAAAAACTGGATGCTAAGTTAGCCCAAGGGGTGCTCTCCATCAATGCCTTCAAGGGGGTTGAATTTGGAGTTGGTTTTAAAGCAGGCAGTCTCAAAGGCAGCCAGGTCATGGATGAAATCCTCTGGTCAGAAGCGGACGGCTATACCAGACGGACCAACAACCTAGGTGGCTTTGAAGGTGGCATGACCAATGGCCAACCCTTGGTCATTCGTGGGGTCATGAAACCCATTCCAACCCTTTACAAGCCCTTGATGAGTATCGATATTGCCACCCATGAGCCCTATAAGGCAACGGTTGAACGTTCTGATCCGACGGCTGTTCCAGCAGCAGCGGTTGTTATGGAATCAGTCGTTGCGACTGTTTTGGCAACGGAAGTCCTAGATAAATTCTCCTCAGATAATCTGGAGGAATTGAAGGCTGCTGTTGAAGCCCACGTCCGTTATACGAAAGCGTTTTAAGGATGAGTAAGACTATTTATATTGCAGGCTTGGGCTTGATTGGCGCTTCCATGGCTCTGGGGATCAGACGAGGCCATCCGGATTATCGCCTTTTGGGCTATAACCGTGGGGAACAGTCCCGCAAGGTTGCCCTTGAACGTCACATGGTGGATGAGGTGACTGATGATTTTGCGCGTTTTGCCCCCTTAGCGGATGTGATCATCTTGGCGGTTCCCATCAAGCAAACCATGGCACTTATCAAAGAGTTGGCCCAGCTTAAGCTCAAGCCCAACGTCCTCATCACCGACGCTGGCTCAACCAAGCAGGCTATTGTTGCGACAGCAGAAGCACACCTGGATCCTCAAAAGGTTCGCTTTGTCGGCAGTCATCCCATGGCGGGGAGCCATAAGTCGGGCGCTCAGGCAGCAGATGTTAATCTTTTTGAAAATGCCTATTATATTTTGACGCCATCGCGACTAACGGCGCCTGGCACGATTGAGGAGATGGAGGACCTGCTCAAGGGGCTCCATGTCCGTTTGACCCAGATGGAGCCTAAAGAGCATGATAAGGTGACTGGTCAGGTCAGTCATTTTCCCCATCTTCTAGCCTCAAGTCTCATGCTTCAGGCGGGTGACTATCGTGAAAGCCATGCCATGACCCAGCACCTGGCGGCGGGAGGATTCCGGGATATGACGCGGATCGCAGAGTCAGAACCCGGTATGTGGACCAGCATTTTATTAACCAATCAAGCGGCCATGTTAGAGCGGATCGAGGATTTCAAACAGCGGCTGGATCAGGTGGCAACTCTCTTAAAAGCCAGTGATGAAGAGGCTATCTGGACCTTCTTTGACCAGGGAAGATCGACCCGAAAAGAAATGGAAATCCACAAGCGAGGCGGGGTGGATAGTTTCTATGACCTCTATGTCAATATCCCTGACGAAGAGGATGAAATCCTGAAGATCATGGAATTGCTCAGGGGAACCTCCTTGATGAATCTACGAATCAACGAGGAAAACCGTGAGGACATCCATGGGATTTTACAGATTACCTTCAAGACCCAGGCAGACCAGTTACGATCCAAGGAAATTATCGAAGCTGCAACCGACTATGCCGTCTTTATCGACCAATAAAAGGAGAGAACCATGTCAGACAACATTTATGATTTAGCCAACAATTTGGAACGCGCTATCCGCAAGTTACCAGAATACCTAGCTGTGGCGAGTTCTAAGAAAGAGATCGAACAGGATTCAGAAGCTTCAAGTCTCTTCAAAGAATACACAGACTTTCAGGCGGAATTGCAGGGCTTGATGCAGACAGGACAGTTGCCCACGCAAGACTTACAGGATCGGATGAAGGACTTGAGCCAGCGCTTGGAAGGTAATTCCCTAGTGGCAAATTATTTGACCAAGCAACAACAGCTCTCGGTTTATTTGTCAGATATTGAACGAATTGTCTTCAAACCCTTGCAGGAGTTGATCTAGGAACAAAGAGGCGGGTTTCCGTCTTTTTTTTGTTTTATTAAATTGTCTGAAAACTTTAATTTTCTCTTTTCTTTTTTAGGAAGATGTGCTAAACTAGGGATAGATTAATTTATGCGAAACTGATCAAGGAGGTAAGATGTCACGGATTCAATCAAAAAATCTAACAGTTGCCTATGACGCGCAGCAGGTCTTATCAAACTTGACCCTAGCGATAGAGGATCAAAAAATCACAACGATCGTTGGCGCTAATGGCTGTGGAAAGTCTACCCTCCTCAAGGTTTTGACGCGGATCATGCCTGCTAGGATGGGCCATGTTTATTTGGATGGCCAGAGCATTGCTAAGTTGCCGACCAAGTTGGTTGCGCAAAAAATGGCCCTGTTGCCCCAAGTTCTAGAGGCAACAGAAGGGATTTCAGTCTATGAATTGGTCTCTTATGGGCGTTTTCCACACCAGTCTGGCTTAGGAAGATTGACAGATGTCGACCGAGAGCGAATTGACTGGGCGTTAGAGGCCACGGGGATCAAGCATTACTCTCATCTGCTTGTGGATAGTTTGTCTGGGGGTCAACGGCAGCGGGTCTGGATTGCCATGGCTCTGGCTCAAGATACGGATATTATCTTTCTGGATGAGCCGACCACTTATTTGGACATGAACCACCAATTGGAGGTGTTGGACCTTCTCAAGCTGCTCAATGAACAGCTGGGGAAGACCATTGTCATGGTTTTGCATGATCTCAATTTGGCGGCCCGTTACTCCAATCGCTTGATTGCCATGAAAGATGGGGAAATCAAGTTCCATGGGAGGGTTGATGAGGTGATGACCAAGGAAGTTCTAAAAGATATTTTTAAAGTGGAGGTGGAAATCGTTCAAGATCCTATCCATGATTGCCCGATCTTGCTGACCTATCGGTTGGCCAAAGCCTAAAATAATCATCATTAAAAACCGTGTGTTAACTCAGCAATCAATGTGATTCAGTCATGGTCAATTTTCCAGCAATTCAGTGATTTGTGATGAAAAATATTATCGATTGGCGAGGACTTGGTTACTTGCTGTTAAAAACAGGTTTTACGAAAAGAAAAAGGAGATTTTTATGAAAAAATATTTAATGCTATTGGTGACATGTTTTGCCGCCTTGTTGCTAGTGGCCTGTGGTCAAGGAAAACAGGCTGAGGAAGCTTCGACAGCTGAGGTTATCTTGTCCAAAAAGCCTGATATCAAAGGGGTTACCTATTATGGAGACGTACCTGCCAATCCTCAGCGGGTAGTTGTGGTCTCCTCAACCTACACAGGCTATCTCTTGAATCTAGACTTGAATTTGGTTGGGGTGACTTCCTATGATAAGAAAAATCCTGTCTTGAAGGATCATTTGACCCAAGCTAAGGAAGTCGCTGCGACGGATTTGGAAGCTATTTTAGCCCTAGAGCCGGATCTTATCGTGGTGGGGACAACGGAAGAAAATGTGCCAGAACTGGCAGAGATTGCCCCGGTGATTGCCCTGGATTATGGCGCTAGAAGCTACCTGGAATTGGTAACGGACTTTGGAGCGATTTTTAACCAAGAAGAGGCTTCTGCTAAGTGGCTAAGCGATTGGGAAACCAAGACCAAGGCTGTGGCAGAAGAACTCAAGGCAGCCATCGGTGAAGACTCGACCTTTACAATCATGGGGCTCTATGAGAAGGAAATCTACCTCTTTGGAGAAAATTGGGGCAGAGGTGGCGAGATTGTCCACCAAGCTTTAGGGTTTAAAGCCCCTCAAAAGGTCGTTGATGAAGTCTTTGGACCTGGGTATTTGGCGATTTCGCAAGAAGTGGTTGGCGACTATGCTGGAGATTATCTGGTGGTCGCAGCAGAAGACGATCAGACAGGGACTTCTCTTTATGAAAGCGACGTTTGGCAGGCCATTCCTGCCGTTAAAAACGGTCATGTGATCCGTGTCGATGCCAACGCCTTTTATTTCAATGATCCAATGTCCTTGGAGTATGAACTTGAAACACTGAGAGAAGCTATCCTAGCAACTGTAAAATAAGATGAACCAAACCGTTAGTCCCTCAAAACCAGAGGAAACAGTGACAAAACAGGAGTCGAGATCGAGCCGTTTGATACCGTCTCGACTGTCCTTGCAAGACAAGCCTTCCAAGCCCCAGAGGCCAATCCGACTTGGGATTGGCCTGTTGGGCTTTTTCGTCATCGGCTTTTACCTCTCCCTACGCTTTGGCGCGGTAAGCTATAGCCATGCAGACATTTGGTCTGTCTTGCGCCAGCCCTTGGTTTCTAATGACTTACAGGACGTGATCATTGACTTGCGCCTGCCACGGATGGTGGCTGCGATTTTGGTCGGTGCAGCCATGGCAACTGCTGGCCTCATGATGCAAGGTATCACCCGAAATCCTATCGCTGATCCAGGTTTTCTAGGCGTTAATGCGGGTGCCGGACTAGCCCTAGTTATCGGCTATGCCCTGTTTGGCAGCATGCATTACAGCGGTATCTTGCTTCTGTGCTTGTTAGGGTCTCTTGTGGCTAGCGTCTTGGTTTACGGACTGTCCTATGTGCCTAGAAAGGGCTATGATCAGCTGCGTTTGCTCTTGGCTGGGGCCATGGTGTCTTCGCTTTTTTCAGCAATCGGCCAAGCCATTACCATCTACTTTAACTTATCGACAGCCGTGATTGGCTGGCAGGCTGGTGGTTTGATTGGGGTGAATTGGGGCATGATTCGAATCATCGGACCGATTATATTAGTGGGACTTGTTTTGGCCCAGATTTTTGCCCATCAGTTGACCATCCTTAGTTTTAATGAAACAGTGGCCAAGTCCTTGGGGCAGAGAACGAATATCATGACTTTTATCTTATTAGGTATCGTCTTGCTCTTGTCTGCAGCTGGCGTGGCTATGATCGGGGCAATCGCTTTTGTTGGTTTGATTATCCCGCACGCCATCAAGCATTTTGTGGCCAAGGACTATCGCCTCTTGCTGCCTTTTACGATGTTTGGTGGAGCCACCTTCATGCTTTGGGTGGATCTGGTTTGCCGGATTTACAACCCTCCCTATGAGACTCCTTTAAATGCTATTATCAGCCTCATTGGCCTGCCATGCTTTCTGTGGCTCGTCCGAAAGGGGGATCAGCTATGACAAAAACGAAACATCACTTGAATCTCTTTGGGCTTTTGACCGTCTTGCTTTTTGTTAGCTTTGTCTTTTCCTTGTCTTTGGGAGATAGCGGAGCAGATCTGTCAGATGTCCTAAGGGCCTTTTCTGGTCAGGCCAGCAGTCAGGTTTACCAGATTATTATGAGGATTCGTCTGCCTCGGATTTTAGCCTATATGGTGGCAGGAGGCTCTCTGGCCCTAAGTGGCAGTCTCCTACAGACCCTGACGAGGAACCCTCTGGCAGATTCGGGGATTTTGGGGATCAATGCAGGAGCAGGTTTAGTTGTGGCTATCGTGATCGCTTACTTTTCCTTGGAAAACCAATGGGTTATTCGCTTGATGCCCATCTTGGCCATGCTAGGAGGCTGCTTGGTCATCATCCTAGTCTACCAGATTGCTAAAAAAGCCAATCAAGGACTCAGTCCTGTTCGTTTGATTATTTCAGGGGTAGGCTTGAGTAGTATGATTTCAGGCATCATGGTTTCTATCGTCGGCAATGTCAATCCTTATAAGGTTGATGCCATTGTCAATTGGCTGAGCGGTCGAGGAACTGGTGGCAATTGGCGGACCTTAACGGTCATGGCCCCCCTGCTCATAATTTTGTGGGTGCTGACCTACAGTTTCAGTCACAGGCTCAACATCCTTAGCTTGAACGACCAGACAGCAGCAGCCCTGGGCCTTGATCTTCCTAAAACACGCTTAAGGGTCCTGATACTGGCGACGGGGCTAGCGGCCTTGAGTGTTGTTTTGGTTGGCAATGTAACCTTCGTCGGTCTGATTTCAGGCCATATTAGCAGGAGACTGGCAGGTGCCAACCATCGCCTAGCCCTCCCAGCAAGCCTGATGTTTGGCATGCTGCTCCTATTGGTAGCAGACTCTCTTGGGCGGATTTTACTAGTAGGAAAAGGCATTCCGACTGGTTTGGTTGTGGCCATCTTGGGTGCCCCTTATTTCCTTTATCTGATGACCAAGCTTCGGTCGTGATTGATGTTAGCAAGACAGTCGTCTTTTGAAGATGGCTGTTTTTCTTTCTGTGAATAAGTTTTGCCAAACTTGAAAAAGTTGTGGCTTTTCATTATAATAAAAAGAACTATCTAAGGCTGTGAAACTTGAGCGTTCCCAATGTGGTTGTATCGGTAGGATTAAGTTATAAGGGGTCGAGTCTTTAGTTGTTAAGTAAAGGAGTTTTTATGTTGCATTTTGAAAATGATTATAATAAAGGAGCCCACCCAGTTGTATTAGAAGCCTTACTGGCTAGCAATGATCAGCCAGAGTCTGGCTATGGAACAGACCAGTTCACCCAAGATGCTGTAAGCCTAATACGTGAGCTTACCCAGTGTCCCCAGGCAGAGGTCTTCTTGTTGACAGGGGGAACCCAGACCAATCAGTTGGTCATTGACACCATGCTAGCTCCTTATGAAGGGGTAATCGCCGCGGATACGGGCCACGTCAGCACCCATGAGGCGGGCGCCATCGAGTTCACAGGCCATAAGGTTTTGTCCCTGCCGCATGAATTGGGCAAAATCAGCGCCCAGCAGGTGGCTACCTACCTTGAGCGTTTTTATGCAGATGGCAATCACAGCCACATGGTCTATCCTGGGATGGTTTATATCTCCCATCCGACAGAGTACGGCACCCTCTACAGCAGGGAGGAGTTGGAGGCCTTATCCGAGGTCTGTCGAGCTTATCAGATCCCTCTCTTTCTTGATGGTGCGCGCTTGGTCTATGGTTTGGCGGTAGAAAATGCAGTGGATTTGCCGATCATAGCAGAGCTGACAGACGTTTTTTACCTTGGCGGGACCAAGGCAGGCCTACTCTGTGGCGAGGCGCTAGTATTCACCAAACAAAATAGGCCCAAGCACTTTATGACTCAGGTCAAGCAGCACGGTGCCCTGCTAGCCAAGGGACGCCTGCTGGGTGTCCAGTTCAAAGCCCTGTTGGAGCATGGTCTCTATGAGAAAATTGGCCAGGACGCCATCGCCCGTGCCAATGAGCTGAAATCACTATTACAGGAGAAAGGATACCAGCTCTATCTGGATTCGCCAACCAACCAGCAATTCGTCATCATTAGCAATGACCGTCTGAAACAACTCGGTGAGCAAGTGGTCTATTCCTTCTGGGAAGCTTATGATGAGGAGCACACGGTCATCCGTCTGGCAACCAGCTGGTCAACGACACCAGAGGACATTGAGGCCTTAAAGGAGGTCTTGTAGTTGCTCTATCTGCTTTTGGGCCAGTGCTAAGGGGGGAGTAACTAGGCTAGTAAGGCTAGGGAACTTGGAAAGATTAGACAAGTGAATGAAAAGGAGGAAATCATGCAGCATCTTGGGACACTGCCACTTGAGACAGAAGGGTTGATTCTGAGGCCCTTATGCTTAGAGGATGCTCCAGCTATGTTCGACCATTGGGCCAGTGATCCAGAAGTGGCCCGCTATGTGAGCTGGGAGCCCCATCCTGATCTGGAATCAACGAAAGCTCTTCTTTCCAGCTGGGTCCCTCACTACCAGCAGGACCCCAGCTTTTATCACTGGGGCATTGTGCTTAAGTCGACCGAGCAATTGGTCGGGACGATTTCGTTTGTGTCTGTGTCGGACCAAGACCTATCTGCTGAGCTGGGCTACTGTTTGGGACGGCCTTGGTGGGGGAAGGGACTGATGACTGAAGCAGGTCAGGTCGTTCTGGCATTTGGTTTTCAAAAGGTGGGCCTGAATCGGATCGAAGCCATGTTTGATGTCCGAAATCCAGCTTCTGGGCGTGTCATGGAAAAGCTGGGCATGACCTATGAAGGATTGAGCCGCGAGGCCCGGATGGTCAAGGGGCAACTGGTTACGGTTAAGCATTATGCCAAACTGCGAAGAGATCCTTAGGCCAGGGAACTTGGTGTGAAAAAATCGCCAAGTTTTTTAGGTTAGAGGTAAAATACCTGCTCTGCCATTCTTTATTAAGAAAAATATGGTAAAATAAGGAATGACATGTTTGAAGGAGAAAAAGTGATGCAATTAAGAACTCATGTGCCAGCTCTTAGAGGGGAAGTAAGGGTCCCTGGTGATAAATCGATTAGCCATCGTTCCATTATTTTTGGAGCTATTAGCGAGGGCCAAACGACTATTTACGATATTTTGCGTGGAGAAGATGTCTTGTCTACAATGCAGGTTTTTCGTGATCTGGGAGTTTCTATAGAAGATGACGGCCAAGTCGTTCGGGTAGAGGGCGTCGGTTTTGACGGTCTTAAGCCCCCTCAAAATGCCTTGGATATGGGGAATTCTGGAACCTCCATTCGCCTGATTTCAGGCGTCTTGGCGGGGCAGGATTTTGAAGTGGAGATGTTTGGGGATGATTCTCTCTCAAAGCGCCCCATGGATCGCGTGACCAAGCCCCTCAGTCAGATGGGGGTCGAGGTTGCTGGGCAGACAGACCGTGATTTGCCTCCTTTGACCCTAAAGGGCACCAAGGCCCTGCAGCCGATTGTTTACCAGTTGCCGGTGGCATCTGCCCAGGTCAAGTCTGCCCTTATTTTTGCGGCCCTCCAGGCAGACGGTGAGTCAGTCATCACAGAAAAAGAATTGACCCGCAATCACACAGAGGATATGATTCACCAGTTTGGAGGCCACTTGACCATTCAAGGCAAGGAAATCCGTGTCCAAGGTGGCCAAAAATTAAAGGGGCAACGGGTTGTTGTGCCTGGGGATATTTCAAGTGCGGCCTTTTGGCTGGTGGCAGGCCTTATTGTTCCTCATTCAAAGGTGGTCTTGACCAATGTCGGTATCAATGAGACACGGACAGGTATCTTGGATGTCATTGAAGCCATGGGTGGGAAGTTGACCATTTCTGATCGGGACGAAGTGGCTAAATCAGCGACTTTGACCGTTGAGAGTTCTGACTTGAAAGGCACAGAGATTGCTGGTGATTTAATTCCACGCTTGATTGATGAATTGCCAATCATCAGCCTCTTGGCGACTCAGGCTCAGGGAGAGACAGTGATTCGAGACGCGGAGGAACTCAAGGTTAAGGAAACGGACCGCATTCAGGTCGTTGCCGATGCTTTAAATAGCATGGGAGCTGTTATTACACCAACGTCTGATGGCATGATTATCAAGGGAAAAACAGCTCTGCACGGCGCTCGAATCAATACTTACGGCGACCACCGCATCGGCATGATGGCGGCGATTGCCGCTTTGATCGCTAAAGAAGGCGACGTCTATCTGGATCGGGCGGAAGCCATTAACACCAGCTATCCAAGTTTCTTTACTGATTTAGAAAGTTTGATCCATGGCTAAGGTTTTATTAGGATTTATGGGTTCTGGCAAGACAACAATCGCCAGGCTCTTAGATGACCAGTTTGTTGACATGGACGCTGTCTTGGTAGAGCGTCTGGGAATGCCGATTACGCAATTTTTTGAAGAAGAAGGAGAGGCTGCTTTTCGGAAAGTGGAAAGCCAAGTCTTGGCAGAATTATTGCCCCAAGACATTGTCCTATCAACAGGTGGCGGTGTGGTCATGTCAGCAGAAAATCGCGCCCTGTTAGCGCAAAATACGCCCAATATTTTTCTAACGGCTGATTTCGAGACCCTCTATCAGCGCTTGCGGGCTGATCAGGAGCAAAAGCGTCCCTTGGTCATTAAAAACAGCAAGGAAACATTAAGAGCCTTATGGGCTTACAGGCAGCCCCTCTATGAAGAAGTGGCTACCCAAGTAATTGACGTGGCTGGCCAGACGCCAGCCCAAATAGTGGAGATGATACAATGAAGATTGCCTATCTGGGGCCCCAAGGGTCTTTCTCGCATAATGTGGCCCTCCGGGCCCTGCCAGAGGCTGTTTTACAGGATTTTGAGACCATTACCGAAGTGATCAAGGCTTTTGAAAGCGATCAGGTAGACGGTGCCATTGTGCCTGTGGAGAATGCGATTGAGGGAAGTGTTCATGAGACCTTAGACTATCTCTTTCACCAGGCGGATTTAGAAGCGGTCGCTGAATTTATGCAGCCCATTAAACAACAGTTGCTGGTGACCAGTCTGGACAAACCGATCGAGAAAATTTTTTCACACCCTCAAGCCATTGCCCAGGGCAAGGCTTATATCAATGCCCATTACCCCAAGGCCAAGATTGAGGTGACAGCTTCGACAGCCTATGCGGCGCGCTATGTGGCGGAGCATCCGGATCAGCCTTTTGCGGCTATTGCTCCTGACTCGGCTGCGGCCACTTATGGCTTGGTCACGGCAGCGCGTGATATCCATGAGCTAGAAGAAAATTTCACCCGTTTTTGGCTCTTGGCTAAGAAAGTGCCTCATTTGGAACTGCCACAGCTTGGGCAAAAACTCTCTTTGGCTTTGACCCTGCCAGACAACCTGCCAGGAGCTCTCTACAAGGCCATGTCTGTCTTTGCCTGGCGAGGTATTGATTTGACTAAGATTGAAAGCCGGCCCTTAAAAACGGTGCTGGGAGAATATTTTTTCATCATGGATGTCGTCTATCAGCAGCCAGAACCGATCCAATTTGCCTTAGAAGAGCTGGCAAGTATGGGGATTCGATCGAAAATTTTAGGAAAATACGGTGTGTTTCAAATGGAAACCACGGGAAATGATTAAGGAAAGATAATGGCAAAAGACTATGAAAATCTGACGCATCACGAAAGTTTGCGCTATGATTATTTGCAAAAAAATATTCATTTTTTGGGCGATCGGGATCGGGCAGAACTTCATTATTTGGAGGCTAAAATAGCAGGTAAGCTCAGTAACCACCAAGCGCCTCCTCCCAAGACAAGTAAAACTTATCGGCCATTGCCAGCCTTGCAGGAAAAACGACCGCTGGTTCCCAAGAGTGCAGAAGTCACTCCCGAAGGATTGCCGAGCTTTAGCCGTGCACGTTCGATGGCCGCTTCAACCCAAAGCAATGGACCAGAAAAACCTGCTAGGCAAGTTAAACCAGACTTGAAAGAGGGACAGCCACCAATCAAAGGAGAAGCAGGCTCGAAACTAGCTAAACCTCAGCCTTTTTCAGACCTTGATAGGCAACCAAGGCAAATACAGGAAGGCCTGCCTCATTTGACATCGCGAGCAGAGCGCCGTAAAATGGCTAAGAAATCACTGCCAGCGCCCAATCCTAAGCAGATCTTGGCAGATATCCAGACGGATAAGGCGCGCCAAGCCAAGCGCCTGAGACAAAAACGACCGACGCCTAGTCCTGGCTGGGGGAAACGCATTCTAACTGGCTTGGGTATCACCCTGCTCTTGACCCTGTTTGGCATGTTGCTCATGTTCTTAAAAGGCTATTACGATGTTAAGCAAAATGAAGCGACAGCAACAGCTGCAGAGGTTGAATTTTTTGATGGCCAAGACACTAGGGATGGCGTTAACATCTTGGTTCTGGGAACCGATTCTCGGATTGGACAAGCCAGTACAGAGGCTCGAACGGATTCGATTATGGTAGTCAATATCGGGAATTCTGACGGTAAGGTCAAAATAGTCAGCTTCATGCGGGATACCCTGATCAATATCCCTCAAGTTAGTCAGGAGGATGGCATCAATACCTATTACGATCAAAAGCTCAATACTGCCTTTAGCATCGGGGAGCAAAATGACAAGCAAGGAGCAGAGGCCATCCGCATCGCTTTAAAGTCTCATTTTGACATCGATATCAAGTATTACGCCATGATTGATTTCCAGACTTTTGCGACAGCCATTGACACTATTTTTCCAAAGGGTGTTAAAATCGATGCGCGATTTGCAACGGTGGATGGCCAAGCGGTAGATCAGGTCCAGGTACCAGATGATCTCAATGCTGCCAATGGCATTTTCCCTGAGCAGACCATAGAGATCGGCGAACAGTATATGGACGGCCGGACCCTGCTTAATTATGCGCGCTTCCGTAAGGATGACAGTGGTGATTTTGGACGGACGCAGCGCCAGCAACAGGTACTAGCTGCCATTCTTAGTCAAGTGAAGAATCCGACCAAATTATTTACAGGATCTGCGGCTCTTGGTAAAATTATGGGAATGACCTCGACTAATCTGCCCTATTCCTTCATTCTCAGTCAAGGGCTTTCTGTCCTCGGAGATGCCTCTAACGGCATCGAGCAAAACACGGTTCCAGAAAGTGGCGACTGGGTAGATGAGTACGATATGTACGGTGGCTTGGGTCTGGCCATTGATTTTGAAAAGTATCAGCAGCGCTTATTTGAATTAGGATTACGATAGACCAACCTAAGTATGATATAATAAGGTCAGAAAATCTTCTGGCCTTTTTGCCTTAGAAAATACAAGAAAAGAGAAAAGATGCTACAAAAAAACGATGTGATTGATGTTGAGATTGTTGACTTGACCCATGAGGGGCAAGGGGTTGCCAAGCATGATGGGCTGGTCTTCTTTGTGGACAATGCCCTGCCAGGTGAGCGGATTGCCATGCGGGTCTTGAAGGTCAAAAAATCGGTTGGCTTTGGTAAGGTGGAGACCTATCACAGCCTGTCCCCCCACCGCAATCAGGCACTTGATACGACCTATCTACGGACGGGGATTGCGGATTTGGGGCACTTGACCTATGATCAGCAGCTGGTGTTTAAGACTAATCAGGTCAAGGCTGCTCTGAGCAAGATTGCAGGGCTTTTAGATGTTCCTGTTTTGGATACTCTCGGTATGGCGCAACCTCTGGCTTATCGCAATAAGGCAGCCATTCCTGTCCGTCGAGTAAATGGACAGCTGGAGACAGGCTTTTTTCGTAAGAATTCCCACGACCTTATGCCCATCGAAGACTACTATATCCAGCATCCAGAGATTGACCAGCTCATTAATGCCACCCGTGACCAGCTCCGCCGTCTGGACCTCAAGCCCTATGACGAGAAAGAGGGAACGGGTCTTATCCGTCACATCGTGGTCCGTCGGGGGCATGTGTCAGGCCAGCTCATGCTAGTCTTGGTCACGACCCGTCCCAAGGTTTTCCGTATTGAGCAGCTGATTGAGCACTTGACGGCGGATTTCCCAAACCTGGTCTCTATCATTCAGAATATCAATGACCAGCAGACCAATGTTATCTTTGGTCAGGACTTCCGCACCCTCTACGGCAAGGACAGCATTGAAGATGAGCTTCTGGGCAACACCTATGCCATCTCGGCCCAGTCCTTCTATCAGGTCAATACGGAAATGGCAGAGCGGCTCTACCAGACGGCCATTGATTTTTCAGACCTGAGTGCTGATGATGTGGTCATCGATGCCTACTCAGGCATTGGCACCATCGGTCTGTCCCTAGCCAAGCAGGTCAAGGCTGTCTATGGGGTCGAAGTGGTGGAAAAAGCTGTCGCAGACGCTACGGAAAATGCCCAGAACAACGGCATCATGAACGCCCATTATGTCTGTGATACAGCTGAGGCTGCGATGGCAAAATGGCAGAGCGAGGGGCTTCGCCCCAAGGTCATTATCGTCGATCCACCACGAAAAGGGCTAACCGAAAGCTTTATTCGTGCCAGTTCTGCCATGTCCCCAGAAAAAATCACCTACATCTCCTGCAACCCAGCCACCATGGCGCGTGATATCAAGTTTTACCAAGAACTAGGCTATCAGCTGACCAAGGTGCAACCAGTGGACTTGTTCCCACAGACGCATCATGTGGAAACTGTAGGGCTTTTAGTTAGGACTACAAAAGAGTAATCTTCTGCTTTCTATTTTATAGTATTGGAATGAGGAGACACAAATGATTAAATGGAATTATTTTCCTAGAAATAAAAAAATAGATAAGAAGTTTAAAGATATTATTCGAGTATTTGAACATCATACTAATCGGATTGACTCAAGTTATCATAAATTGGCTAGTAATGTTGTTTTGGAAATATTGAGGCAGGATTTAGAGGCTTTAGGTTATCAAGTAGAAAAAGGGAAGAAAAAAGATGAATTAATCAGGATCCCAGTTCTATTTGGTGAGAATGGTATTGAACGTGTTTCGTATGAAGTGGATGCTTTTCATTCAGAGGAAAAGACTGTCATAGAAGTTGAAGCTGGTAGAGCCGTGACTAACTATCAATTCTTAAAAGATTTTTTTGAATGTTGTATGATGTACGATGTTGATTATTTATGTATTGCTGTTAGAAATACCTATCTCAAATCAAATGATTTTAAAAAAGTGAGTGACTTTTTTGACAGTTTGTACACAAGCAATAGGGTTAGTATTCCTTTGCAAGGGGTCTTAATTATTGGTTATTAGGTTGCTATGTAGAGTAAGGTGGTATGAATAAAGCAAGAGTAGCGCAGATAAGGATAATTAGTTTCTAGGATCCATCTTCAAAACGAGAAATACAAAGGTGATGCCTTACTGCAGAAGACCTATACCGTTGATTTTTTGTCCAAGAAACGGATTGCCAATGATGGACAGGTTAACCAATACTATGTGGAAGACAGCCATGAGGGCATCATTGATGAGGAAACTTGGGAGACTGTTCAATTAGAAATCGCCAGGCGTAAAACCTACCGAGAAGAGCATCAGCTCAAGTCCTATATCATGCAGAGTGAGGACAACCCATTTACCACTAAGGTGTTCTGCGGAGCCTGCGGGTCAGCCTTTGGACGAAAGAATTGGGCAACCAGCCGAGGTAAGCGCAAGGTCTGGCAATGTAACAACCGCTATCGCATAAAGGGAGTGGAAGGGTGTTACAGTAGCCATTCGGATGAGGCGACACTCGAGCAGATTTTCTTAAAAGCTTTGGAGCTATTAAGTGAGAACATTGATTTGCTTAATGGCAAGTGGGAGAAAATCTTGGCAGAGAATAGTCTGCTTGATAAGCACTACAGTATGGCATTGAGTGACCTGCTTAGACAGGAGCAGATAGACTTCAACCCTTTAGACATGTGCCGAGTGCTAGACCATATCAGGATAGGGCTTGATGGAGAAATGACCGTTCGCTTCCTGGAAGGAACTGAGGTAGAGTTATAGGATGTAAAAAACAATTATGAATGCTTGTCAATTCTAAATTTTAGTGCTATAATTACTCTTGTAGATGTAAACTATTGTTGGTTTTGGGTTTCCAAACTAACATTGGCTTAGTAAGTAGATACGGTCTGCCTTGTATCTGTTTATTGCCTTAATGGGTTTTGGTAAGCTTCACCACGAGCAGGCAAATAAAAGTTTACCGAATGATGGGGAGTCTAAACAGCTCCCCATTTTTGTTTGGAGAATAGAGAGTATGTTGAAAAATATATGGTTGTCGTATTCCTTGCTGAGACATAGGAAATTTCAAATTAGCTTTGAAAAGATGGTTAATAGTCTTCAAATTAGCCAATGTATAAATTTTGAGTTTAGAGATGAAAATTTTAAACATTTAGCTGGGTTTCATAAGCTATCTCTAAATAATATAAAAGATGCTAAAAAAGTGCCCGAACTAGTTAGAACTGAAAAGCTTAATTATAGAACAATATGCTCTTCCCAGAAATTTGAAACTTTTCTTAGGCGGTCAACAGCTTCTCAAATTTTAGGATTAAGTTTGAGAAGAAAAGATAGTTATGTCAATATTTATGAATACTCTAAACCGAATTGGTCTAAATTAGATGCAGATTTTTTACTACATTTTCGGACTGGAGCATATGACTACTATTTATTCTTAAAGTCATTAACAAAGTTGGATAGTAAACCGGGTACACTTTATAACTGCAAACCTGTATCTTTTTTTAGAAATGAGCCTAAATATAGTGTTCAAAAAAGATATGAGTTAAATCAAACTAGGCTAGCAATTACTTCTATCAGTGAGAACGTAGGTGAAATCACTCATCATATTTTTTGATTTTATGAAATATTAGTTGGTAGGACATCGATAATCAAGATAATACAATTAGGATAAAGAGTCTGTAACGACAGCGGGAAACCATTGTCGTTACAGACTTTTTGCATTTTTGTGGTATACTGAATAAGTAGTGCTAAAATAATTTAGATAAAATAAAGGAATATGGAAAATATGAAGGATAAATTATTGAAATTTTTCTTGATTTTTATAGTGATAGGAATTTTCTTGTTTTTTATAGATAAGATAGTATTTTCTATTAATTCTATTAATTTGGAAATATCTCAAGGTAATCTACTAGGTCTGACTTTTATATATTGGTTAGAATTACTTTTTTTGTTCTTAATCTATGAACTAGTAATCATGGAACTACATAGTGGTATAAGTTATTTTTTGGGTGAATTAGGTCAATATGCAGTGAGAATTAAGAAGGGAGGATTTGCCCTTTACACAATTAGACTGAATTACTATTTGCTGAGATTAACTAGATTACTACGATTGGGATGGGTAACTTATGGCGGTGGTGAAAAAAATTCAGTATGGATTGGATTGTCAAAAAGTTCTTTGAGTCAGCTATTACTTAATATATTTAGAACTGTATTAAGTTTACCTGTGTTGTTAGCGTTTTTATTCGCCTGTCTTTCATTAAAAATACTGAGTGGAGATATTACTCAACATTTATCTAAACTTCAAGAATTTATAAAAGATATTTTACAATTAAAAGTAAATATTGGTGATATCTTTTCAAGATTGCCTGCTCTAGTAGCTTTGATTACAATATTGCCGACAGCCTTCTTTTTCTATTTTTATAGCCAAAAACGAGATGTTCGAAAAATAATTGATAATGAAAATAGTCAATATTTCAAAGAGGTTGTCTTATTGTATGAAAGATTATTGATTTGGATTGATGATCATATTTATCAAATATCTGAAAATTTCGATTATGTTATTAATCGTCAAGACTCGATAGTTGAAATCTTTTTAGAAAAGAAAACTTCCAATTATATGTCTTTAATTAGTGGAGCATACTATGTACCAAGAAGTGTTGAGGATTTTAGATTTATTGAGATAGATGATGTGAATGAATTACAAGAAATTATTACTAAATTATCTAGCGATAGTTTAGAGCGCTTTACACGAATGTTTTCTGTTAAGCGATTTGATATCTGGTATCTTTATTTTTGGGGTTTTCATTTATTGAATAAAGCAGATAAAATCGAAGAGTCCTTTTATACTAAAAAAGGGATGATTTCTAAACTGGATAATCGCCGCACTTATTCGCGAGACCTTACTCAAATGCAACTGGAAAAAGAGAGAAAAGACGAGCAATTTCGTTTATCTTGGTCCATTTATGATGACTTGGAGTTGCTATACAGATTAAAGAGAACGAGTAATTCGTTAAGAACATATCTTTATTCTTCACAGATGGAACGATTGATATTAAAAGCATTAAGTAAAGATAAGTAATTCCGTTCCACAGTATCATTCTAAAATCACTTTCCCTCCCTTTCGTCTATTAGTATAGAAGAAAGCTCTCAGCACACGTCGAGTGTGTCGCACTGCTCGTAAAAGCCTAGAAACCCTTGAACGAAAGCAATTTGAAAAGCCTTGGAGACAAGGCTTTTTAGCTTGGGGTGGGGAAGTATTAGAGTGACGACCTCAGTTGAGTTTATTGAGTTGCTGGGGGATTTGAATGAAATTTATTTCCGCAGACACATGGGCATGTTTGGGTAGTGTTTTTTGAAGTGGAATGACTATATTTCTGATGAGGCTTTGAAAAAAGCTTTGGCTGATATTAATCATAGACTCCGAAAGTGTTTGGCTTACAGAACCACTTTTGAGGCGCTCTTGAACGAGTTCAAAGAACTGTTTCGCTTATTCTTGTAATTTGTCAGGTGAAATTTTTCCTTTTTTACTCATGCTTTATATTGTTAATCAATTTATAATGGAATTGTAGGAAAACATAGTTGCAAATAATTAATTATTCAAGGAGGATTTTATAATGAATAATATTAAACCAGAAATCTATGTTCAAACTGCAACTGATCAAGAAATTACATTATTAGTCGGTGGTGCTGGAGGCGGATTTGTTAAGACTTTGACTAAGGATTGTCTAGGATTTCTATCAAATATTTGCGTAAACGTTGGATTCATCTCTGGATGTAAAAACTGTTAGAACCTGTATTCATAATAGGAATACTAAGTTACTTAGGCTAGTTTTTGGCCAACTGAGGACAATTTTTGCGGGCATAATGGCCGTACTACCAGAACATCTGATAGTAAGTAAGCTAAAATTCGCCCATTCTAGACAGTGTTTCTATTGTGAATACAGGTTCTAAGTCCTGAAAGAAGTGGACAAGTTGCTTTGATAAGTTCTATGGCTATGGTATTGTATTCTCCAATGATGGGAATAGTAAGTAGTCTTATAAATGCGGCTAATCTGTATCCAAATATTGAAAGGCTTATAGATCTAGTAGGAGAACAACAAAACTCTAAAACCTTAGTAAAGTTGCAAAATGGCAAAGTTGATGTTGATAGATTATCCTACCGATACGATCATCATTCATCCTATCTTTTCAAAAATCTTTCGCTTTCTCTTAAGGAAGGTGATACCCTTTTTATAACTGGAAAATCAGGTTCCGGTAAAACCTCCTTGGTCAAAATCTTATTGGGATTACAAAGTATTAGCGAAGGGGGCAATGAGGGAAGTATAACTATTGGAGGGGTTGATCCACTAAGCCAAAAGCTAGATTTAAGAAGAGACATTTGCTATATACAACATCCGTCATTTCTTTTTAAAGGAACTTTGAAGTCAAATTTGAAATTATTCTGTCCAAACTATACTGTTGAAGAACTAATGTTAGCAATTGATAAATTAAATCTTTCTGATGTGTTCTCCCATGCTTTAAATATTGAAAATTTATTTATATTAGAAAATGGTACTAATTTTTCAACTGGTCAACGTCAAAGAATAGGAATGATAAGATTGTTTTTGCAAGAATATAAAGTTATTATTTTAGATGAGCCAACAAGCAACATAGATTCCGAAAATGCTAAAGTAATTATGGCAGCTATTGATGGCCTTAGAGCAACTAAAATTATTATTACACATGATAATGAATTAATCAAACCTGGATCAAAATTATTAGAATTAGGAGTGGAAGAAAATGGATATACATTTAAATCATGTAAGTAAGAAATATGGTGATAGAATCGTTTTAAATGATGTCACTATTAGGATTCCTTCAGGGAAAATTTATGGGTTTATTGGTGCTAATGGAGCTGGTAAAACCACAACAATGAAAATTCTTACAGGATTATTGCCTGCTACAAAAGGTAACGTATACTTTGATGGGGTAAGCCTTAAAGACTTAAAAAATCAGGAAACAACATTCGGAGCATTTATTAGTACACCGAGTTACTATAAAAATTTGACGGCTTATGAAAACTTGGCTATTATACAAGAAGTTCTCAAAAAACCGAAAGAAGAAATTGACCGAGTTTTGAATTTAGTGGGATTAAGCGAAGCCCGCAATAGAGTTGTGTCTTCATTCTCATTTGGTATGAAACAACGCCTTGGTTTAGCATTTGCTTTTCTGAATAATCCAGATATACTGGTACTAGATGAACCTACGAATGGACTAGATCCGAAAGGAATTGTGGAAATTAGAGAACTCTTATACAGATTAGCTAAAGAAGAAGGAAAAACGATTTTTATATCAAGCCACCATATTAGTGAAATCGAAACAATTGCAGATATGGTCGGTATAATACATGATGGCGAACTCATTTTTGAGGGTTCTCTCTCTGAACTTTACAATAAGAGGGAAAGTTCATATCATTTGGAAGTTGCAAATCCAGATGTTCTGAAAAATGTTTTGAAAGCTCGAAATCTCTCTTTTAGTCGAAAAGAATCTCATTTTGAAATAAAGACTTCCAAGCAAGATATACCAGTTTTAATAAAAGAAATTGTACAAGAAGGAGTCGATATTTTGGAGGTCTCACCAAATAAAAATCTAGAAAGAATCTTCTTAGACTTAACGAAAGGAGAAAAAGTGTATGGTAACACTAATAAAAAATGAAATAAGGAGGTTTGCGGGAACTCCCACAGCTTTGTTATTGCTTGGCATTACTTTTTGTTTGCAGTTACTAGGAACAGTTTTTATCTTCAAATCATTAGACGTGCGAGTTGGGGAAATAGCGCAAACACCTTTTCAGAAATCTATGCTGATCTTTTTAGGTTTTTCTGGATTAGTGAGTTTAGTGGTAAATGGGATTATTAACTATTTTGTTACTTCAACTGAGCACAATAACCATACTTGGGAATTACTCCTTTTAGGGATAGGCAAGAAAAACAAAATCCTTTTTTCAAAGTATTTCACAGTTATTCTATCTTTAATTTCTTATCAGTTACTGTCAACTATTTTCTTTGTTATTGTTACACAGACCAATCTATCGTTAGCAATTGATTGGTCTATGGTATTTTTAGTTTTAGCGTCCAATATATTTTTCAGCTTACTCACGATGACACTTCAGTTTTGTGCTCATCTGTTAATAAAAAACAGTATATCTGCCCTAAGCAGTGTTATTATTCTTATTTTGTTGCAAACACTTTTTGCCTCGAATTCAATCTTTGTTTATGTGTTCCCAATAAATGGCATTTCTTATCTGATAACGTCTAGTGCTCTTAATCCAATTATAGTTTTAGCGATTCTTTTAGGTAATATTGTTTGGAGTGGTGCTCTTCTTTTAGTAGCTACTAAAAAGTTTCATCTTTAGGAGAGAATTATGTGGAAATTAGAATTTTTAAAGTATAAGAGAACCTATTTAGCTCCTGTATTTATAGGGATAGGTATGTTTTTAGTTATTTTCCAAAGCTACGCAGGTTATACGATTAAGGAAATCCCGGCGAAAGTTTTGTTTGTGACTGGTTTAGATTTATACAGTAATCTTCTGTTGCCGGTGATGATTCCTGTGTTCCTTATCATCTCTTTTTACCGTGAAATAGAGAATACTGGCTTTCAAAACTTAACTATAAAAGGAATCTCTAGTCAACAGATACAGTGGTCTATATTGAAATTTTATTGGATAGTAATACCTTTAATATTTCTCTGTCACTTTTTGATTCCATTGGTATTTATTGCATTAAGAGGAGAAAATATTCTCAATATAATTGTTGCTAATAGTTTATTTTTACTACTATCAACTTTAAGCATCATTGCACTGATTAATATTAGTTTACTGTTGCATCTGCTAAGTAGGAATTACATATTACCAATTTTAGTAGCTGTGGCAGGCGTTATCGTTGGACGTCTTCCTTTAGGGGAAAACCTCTGGATCATTAATCCTTATTCTTATTTAAGTTATGTTGCTGATTTTAAATCGTTTACGATGTCTCACTATTTAGCTTTCTCCCTATTCATTTCCATGTCTTTTATTGGTATAATAGTATTTAGGAAAAAGAATCGATTTGAGTAAAATATGAAAAAAAATTTGTTAAGCACAGCTTATTATGCTTTGTTTATTACGAGACTTATTAATTTGTCGTTTAATGGTTATCTGGGGAGCGTAGAAAATAGCTTATTTTTACTTGCTTTAAATGGATTATTGTCATTAGATTTTATCTTACATAGAGTACTATCTGTTAAATCTACGGTTGGTAAATATATTGTATGGCTGGTGAGATTTTGTCAGTGTCACTCCATTTTATTTGTCATGGGGGATTCAGTAGTACCTATTTGGTTACAATATATGATTGGAATCATCATTTATTCTTCGTTAATCTATATAGCCTTAAGCTTATTTTTTCAGAAACTACAGACTTCTTTTTATCTATTAATGCTATCGGTAGGTCTGTTATCAAGTGCCAGCTTACTTTTTCCGGAATGGACTAGTTTTGCATTCTCGTTCTATTTAATCGTTACTTTTTTGGTAGCACTCCTGACTGTTATTTTAAGACACAAGCAAACTTTCTATAAAAATGATTCCAATAGACTTTATTGGTTAATGATATTAGTTTTTTACCTTATGATTGGACTGAGTTCTATTGGTTTCATTTTTTTCAAACCATCGGCTTTATTTTCTGGTTTCTGGTTATTTTATTTTTTAGCATTAATCTCAGGATTAGTTCTTATCTTGTTTTATCATAATGACGCAGTATTTAAACAAAAAGATGAATTACTAACGATTATCTTTCTAGTTTTATTTTATATTGTTCTGTTTATTCTCATCTTAAAGAGAAGTAGTTTAGTTGTTCTTGAAACTGTAACCATTATTTTATATATTCAGTACTTTTTACAGTTAGTTGGAGAGAGTTACAGACTAATAACTGGAAGTACGTATTCTGATTATGTAGGGATTAACTCAGTATTAAAAGAAGAAACTTTAAACCAAGAGTTTGCGAATTTCTTGCATGATAATATTCTTCAGGATATAAACGCTTTGATTCAGTTGTCTCGATTGGATAATCCAAGTATCGCGGCCAAAAAGATAGAAGAAAGATTAGAGCATCTCAATATTTTTGTCCGTGAGCGAATGAATCAGTATGGTCCTCAGTTACTCAAAGGGCTATCATTATATGACAATTATCGTATGATGCTAAAATCGTTTGAAAAACGTTATCCTGAAACGGCTATTTCTCTAGCATTTTATTCAGCAAAAGATTTAGTAATCTATCCTCCGTATGATTTTCTAATTTATAGATGGCTAAGAGAGCTCGTTAATAACTCTTATAAATACTCCAGAGGTCAAACGATTATTGTTACATTGGTTAGAGATGGACGAGAACTCTCTTTGTCGGTCATTGATGATGGTTGTTATCAAAAGCTAAAGCCTTTTAAACACGGACATGGGTTGTCAATTTTGGAAGAACAAGTAAGGGCAGTAGGAGGAGCTATTACCTTTCGACAAGCTGACTCTAATGGATTGCAAGTTGATATCAAACTGATGATGGAAGGGGAGAAAGCGATTGAAAATTTTATTAATAGATGACCATAGCCTGTTTGCAGAGAGTTTAGCCTTAGCTATACATCAGTATCAGTCAGACATTCACATTGATATTGTGACTAATGAGGATGATTTTAAAAAATTGTTTTCAACTTTGACAGAATATCGAGTGATATTGTTAGACATTAACTTAGACAATAAATTTAGTTCAGATGGCTTTGAAATAGCTCAAGATATTTTAGAGAAATACACCGACTGTAAGATTGCACTATTAACAGGCTTTGATTTACCTGTATATGAATATCAAGCTCAACGAATTGGGGTAAAAGGATTTGTTCCTAAGAATATAAGTTCTAAAAAATTAATTCAAATTATTAAAGATATCTCCTGCGAGAAAGACTATTTTCCCAATCAGAATTATTTTATAGATGAACTAACAGAACGTGAAAAAGAGATTCTTATGCACTTAGGCAATGGTGAAAAACGAAAAGATATTGCGAAATCTCTTTATATTTCTGATAGGACTTTAACAAACCATATCCAAAATATATTAGAAAAACTTGAAGTGGATTCAACTTTAAAGGCGGTTATAAAGGCTCAAAAGTTAGGATATATCAAATAATTGCCCTTTTTACTCATGATTCTTTACTACGACTTCAATATACTGATATTGAGGAGGTTGAAATTCATGAAAAAATCCATACCGTACGTTTTTCTCGTTCTATCAATAGCTTTTTTGTTCAATGCTATCCGAATATATCTTGAGAGTAGGTCTTTGTACGTTGTTGATGTTCTGTTGTTCATAGTATTCTTGGTGTCATTTTTTATATCTAAGAAGAAATAGCAAAGCCGGCCCTGCCCCCACAAAATGAGACACAAGAAAAACACTCCTGTTGAAATCTAGTAAACTAGAAACAGGAGTGTTTTACTATGGTTAAACAAGCATATTCGATAGAAACTAAGTTAGCCTGTATCGAGATGAAAAAAACAGGCAAAAGCCATAAGGTCATCAAAGAGACTCTAGGGATTAAAAATAATAGTCAAATCTATACTTGGATGAAGTGGCATGAACAGGATGAAATGCACCGTCTTCATCAACCTGTAGGAAAACAATATACCTACGGCAAAGGGATGAAGTAACTATCTGAAGTAGAACAGTTGAGATTACAAGTGGAACTGCTAAAAAAGTATCGAAGCTTGATAAGAAACTCGACAAAGTAAGTCTTATCAAGCTAGTGGAAGAATACAAGAAACTGTATCCAGTGTCCCTTATTCTAGACTGTTTCGATGTCAAACGCTCCACCTTCTATCGTTGGAAATCGGAAGGGATGAGGACACAACAAAGAGAGGAGGTAATAGACAAAATCGAGCATCTCTGTATGGAAAGTCAGTTCATCTACGGTTATCGTACCATCACTCGATTGCTCAAGAAGAATTTTGATCTCGTCGTGAACCGTAAGAAAGTCTATCGTATCATGAAGGAAAAGGGCTGGCTCTGTCAAACACGGCCTAAGAAGGCAGCCAATTTAGGAAAGCCATACTATGTGACAGAAAATAAGCTAGACCGCGACTTTCATGCAGATAAACCAATGGAGAAGCTTGTCACAGATATCACTTATCTCTACTTCGGCAACTGTAAGCTCTATTTATCCTCTATCATGGACCTCTATAACCGTGAAATTGTGGCTTATACCTTCGGATTGCCAAGATACGGACTTCGTATTAGATACGCTTAATCAGCTAGAATTATCTCAAGGAGCGCTCCTACACAGCGACCAAGGCTCTGTCTATACCTCGAAGGCCTACTTTCAGGCTTGTACAGAAAAAAGCATTACCCGCTCCATGTCCCGTAAGGGAACACCAGCGGACAATGCCTGCATCGAATGGTTTCATTCCGTCCTAAAGTCTGAAACCTTCTATCTCCACAAGTGGAGAAATCTAACTAAGAATAGTATAACAGATATTGTGCAAAATTACATCATATTTTATAATGAAATGAGAATTCAACAGAGATTAAACGACCAGTCTCCTGTTCAATACAGAAAACTGGCCACCTAAAGAGTGTTTTTCTACTGTCCCATTAGTGGGGGCAGTGCCAGACAAGGCTTTTTTCTTTTGGGTGGAGTAGTATCAGAGTGAGAAAATTTTTGGAATGAGTAGAAGTGATAGCTAGAGATTATCAGTTTCTATTTCCATTAACCCTGTGGGTACGTGTTTGTTTCCACTGATAAAGAGTTTGTGGGAATAGAAGCGTACCCACCTATTAATGAGGTTTAAGAAAGTATGATTTCGGGAAAACTTTGTCATTTGTTTTTTGGACATTTTATTTTTCAAGATTATTTTTATGAGGATTATTAAAAATAATTCGAACTATATCATAATTGACTGAAACGGATTTTTTAAAAAAACTCGAGAAAAATTATCGTGGTAACCTGATCAAATTTTTACTCAACAGTCGTAATCTGGACTATCTATCCTGAACGAAAAATGTTTCAAAATTTTCTTATTTCAATATCTCTTTAACAATATTGAAAAACTTGTCAAAAAAATGTTTATTAACTATAATAGTTAGAGAAAGAGATAGGAGGGCAGAAAGTGATAGAAAAACGTTTTGGCAACAACAACGAACTGAGCTGGATTATTATCCATTCAGAAAGAGAAATGATAGACAAACAATTAGTCGAAGACTATGAATTAGATAAAGAATTGGTCTCATATGCATTAGACAAAAATGAAAGGGCTCATTTAGAATACAATGTAAAACTCGATCGATTATTATTGATTTTTAATCTTCTTGATATAACAAAAGAGGGTAATTATTATGAAACCACACCGATGGCGTTTATCGTGCAACAAAATCAGTTTATTACGATTTTCAATGCGAGAAATGCTTATTTGCTGGAAAAACTAGAAAACTATTTGGCTAATAATACAGTTTTGACCTGTCAACAGTTCCTATTCGCCAGCTTAACGATTGCTTCCAAAGAATATTTCCCTGTTTTGGATCAATTGGATCGTGATAAAGATACGCTCAATGCTAAGTTAAGAAAGAGGACGACCAAGCAACTGCTATTAGAACTGTCTGACTTGGAAACTGGGTCAGTCTATTTACTAACCGCAGGAAATCAAAATGTGCTCGTGTTGGAACAATTGCGGAACCACCCACATATTCAAAAACTCGATAGCATTGAATTGGAAGAACTGGACGATGCATTAATTGAAGCCCGTCAGCTAGCAGCCATGACGCAGCTGGATTCTCAGATTCTTCAACAATTGTCAGGTGCCTACAATAATATCTTGAACAATAACTTGAATGACAACCTGACTATTTTAACGATAATATCCATTTTACTCGCAGTTATTGCTGTTATCACTGGATTCTTTGGGATGAATGTTCAGTTGCCATGGCAAAACGAGCCACAAGCGTGGATTTGGATTGTCATTCTAGCACTTGTATTATGGCTGATTATTGCACAAGTATTGAAATTTGTCATGCGTCGACAAGGGTGAAAAAAGATTTTATAAAGAGATTTGAGGGGAAACTCTCAATTTTTTTGGCACAAAATGGTAATTGATAGGCACCAACTGTCATTCATCTTTTTCTGAACAAGGAGTAAACTAATGTCATCAAGTTGATAAAGACTTGAAAGAATCATTCAGAAAGAGGTGCTAGAGGCTTATTTGCCATGGGACAAAAACATTAAGAAAGCTTGTAAATAGAAAAAGTTCCAGGGTCGACAGGACTTTGGAGCCTTTTTCAATATACTTTGTTATTGGGCGCTTGCATATTATTCCGTTTTTTGTACTAAATATGTTGTAGTTTTTTTATAAGAATAGCGGTAGATTAGTGGATTCTCTTCTAAGGTTCTTACCTCAAAAATGAAGAAGTGATCCCGATTATCTCTGGCCTTCTCCTTATTCAGACTTGGTATTGTTCCAGTGTAGGAAACACGCTTGTTTTATCAATCACATGAATGCGCGTGTGTAGCTGCCTAGCGTATACTTGACTGAGGAGTAATAATTTCTTCTCCAGTGACAAATCTGACATGTACGTTACTTTGTTTGTGTCATCAGAGAGTGCTGATGTATGCTCAGATAGGAAAACCCCCATCCATTTTTGCATCTTAGTATCCTGGTACTCTCATGCTGACTGAAATGGTAAGTATGAACGGTCAATCATTTTAATCCCTCCAATCCACCTGCGGAATGTCCGCCGATAAGTTTACTACGTTCAATAATTCTGGAACCTTCAGTTAGGACGGTTCCTTTTTGTATGGCTAAAAAACCAAACTGTTCTCGGACAACATCAATTGCTGTCTGAAGTCTATTTTCTTTTTCAATTTGTTCTACATCATCAAATAGTGATAGAAGAGTATAGCTTTCATCTACAAAACCACTATAAGACACACCAATTTGTCTCACTGCTCCAGTGGAGTATTTCTTTCGGAATAATTCAAGTACATGACTCATCATTGTTTTGGGGAGATTTGCGGGTTCAATTTTTTTCTGAGCATTTATAGATTTTTTCATCTCAGTCCTAGAATATCCAATATGAATAGAAACGACAGTAGTCAATACTAGGACTACTGTTCCGTTCCACAGTTTAATCCTAAAATCACTTTCATACCCTTTCGTGCATTAGTATAGAAGAAAGCTCTCATCACACGTGGAGCGCGTAGTGTTGCTACAACGAAGCAAAGGGTAGAAATCCTTTATTTTAAGCAGTTTTTCAAGCATTTTGCCTTTATTGAAAAGAGTGATTTTGACATAAAAAAGGTGCAAAAAAAGTACATTGATAAAGGTTTGGGGGATTAATCCTCAAAAATACAGTGATATAATATGCCTCTTGGACTCCTGGATAACTTGACTTGTCCTTGAAAAGAAATTATTTAAGGTTTGTAAGAAAATGGAAGTATGATGAGCAATATTTAAAGAATTTTACGTCAGAAAAGATACGATATGAAAAAATAAGTTTTATCTAGTTTAGTGTAACCTATTCAATGAGCCCTTACATTGTCTTGCCCTATTTTTGGTTGTCGGAAGATACGCTTCAGTTACGCTGTCGGAGAGACCATGTTCTCTATGATGTTTGGGAAAGACAAGGCTACCTCAAGACGACAGAAGGGAATGTGGTTCATTACGGTTTCATCGAGGAACTCTCCACCATTTACCATATCCGAGTGATTGCTTATGACCGCTGGAATGCGACGAAGATGGTCCAAAACCTCGAAGGTATGGGTTTGACCTTAGTGCCATTTGGTCAGGGCTACAAGGACATGAGTCCACCATCCAAAGAGCTGTTTAAGCTCCTGATGGAAGGGAAAGTCCAACACGGTGGGAATCCTGTTCTAAAGTGGATGGGGCAGAACGTGGTCATGCGACAAGACCCAGCAGGGAATATCAAGCCTGACAAGGAGAAGTCTATTGAAAAGATTGACGGCATAGTCGCCCTTATCATGGGGCTGGACCGTTGTATTCGCCACCAAGGACAAGGCAATTCAGTCTATGATGAACGAGGAATTTTGAGTTTTTAGTTGACAAATAATCAAAAGGTGTGTATATTTGGTGTATACAAAACTCATGGAGGAAGATTTTATGAACTTAGTAAAAACTCGTCGAGTTGGTAATTCTACCACGATTACGATTCCAAAAGAATTTGACATCCCGACTGGTACAGAATACAGTGTCTATAAGGGGAGTGATGGCACGCTATTATTGAGTCCTAGTAAAGAGAACCTTTTGGAAGAGGCGACCGACTTACTCATTCGTGAACGACTGATTAATGAGCTTGGAGAGACCATTGACCGTAATCTTGCAGAACTTGAAGCTGGTAAAGGGATTGATCTTCAAGAAGCCAGGAGACAGCTAGTTGAATAAATACAAAGTTGAACTTGTTCCTGAGGTATTTGAACAGATTCAAAGCATCAAAAACTATATCACTCTTGTTCTTCAAAGTCCTGTTAATGCAGATCGAACAGTTGAGAGAATTTTTAACGATTTGGGACAGTTGGAATTATTTCCTGAACGAGGGTTTGACGCTGACGAGAAAGTTGGTGTACAACTTTCTAAACATGTCAAGTCTAGAGGAATATCAATTTCAAAGGGCAGTTATCTTGCTTTCTATACGATGAAGGAAGATGAGAAGTTGGTTTATGTGACCTATTTAGTCTCTTCAAAGAGTGACTATGCCTCACTGTTTAAGTTGTAAAATGGGTTGAAAAGGCAACACTCTTCTGTACAGAAATTATCAAGTGCTTTTCTTAAACGCTAATACTTAAGGGAAATCAAAATGAGTGTGATACTCGTTTTATGATAAAAGAACTTAGCGCCTCCCAAATGTTAGGTATGGGATTGACATAATATAAAATGAAAGGAAATCAGATGAGCATCTGGGATGAATTAAAACTGGTTCACTTGGCCAGTCACTCTTCTTTTGGGAGAGGGATGGGCTACCATCAGAGCAAGGCAGTGTTACGTAGTGAACAGTGTGGAGATGGTATGTATAAGGGGCAAGTTAGTGGCTCAGAGACCAGCTGTTACGATACGATGATCAACATCCATCGCCCTAGGCAATCAACGTGCACCTGCCCATTTGCAGCAGGAAGGCGGGTCATCTGCAAGCATATGGTAGCCTTGTACTTCTTTCATTTTCCTGAACAGGCAGATGCGGTTCTTGCAGCATGGGAAGAAGAGGAAGCGGAAAAAGAAGCGCATTATCAGGAATGGGAAGCTGAGTACAGTGAGGCACGCCAGAATAAAGTTGAGGAAGTCACAGCCTATGTCAGGAGTTTGACCGATGAGCAAGTCAGAGCTGAATTGATTACAGCTCTCTTAAAAGAGTTCGATTGGCACTATCCAGACTATGAGGAAGAATATGGCTATGATGACGACTATTATTTCTGATTGCCAGTGAGTCAAAGAGTCTCTGGTAATGGTTTGAGCTAATAGAAGTAGAAATAGAAAGAAGAAAGGTTGTAGCAATTGTGGGAAACCCTTGTGGCTACAGCCTTTTATGATTTTGATGGGAAAGCGATTTTTCCACTAGCGTCAATTGTGGGGGTTTGATGTCACCTATGATGTGAAGTGACCTGCTTAGGTCTTTTTCGTTTGCCGCTAATGAATGGCTGATACCGAGATTATTTTGGAGCAATTCTTGTTCTATTGAGGGGGAGCGTCAATTCAGGTTCTTTTGTTAATTTAAACAAGTAAAATAAGTTTAAACTTATATATATAAATTTTATATAATCTCTTGACAAATGCTCTTAATAGGTTTAATATTTATATATAAAATATTTATATATAAATAAAAACAACATATGGAGGTGGCGAATGTATTTTCCGGTATCGTCGACCTTGATTGAATTTCTGATTTTAGCGATTGTGGAGCAGCAGGATTCTTATGGTTATGAGATTAGCCAGACCATCAAGTTGGTGGCCAATATTAAGGAGTCTACGCTCTACCCCATTTTGAAAAAAATGGAGCAGTCAGGCTATGTGACAACCTATAAGCAGGAACATCAAGGCAGGCAGCGTAAGTATTATAGGGTGACAGGTCTAGGTCAAGAGCAACTGGTCTACCTCAAAGAGGAATGGACCAGACATACGGATCTGTTAGGGGACATTATTGAAGGGAGATTAAGACGATGACAGGAGAGATTTATCTAGCACAGTTGCATGGCTACCTTAAACGCTTGCCGAAAACCGATTTTGATGACTGCATGGCCTATTTCATAGAATTATTTGACGATGCGGGGCCAGAAGGCGAAGAGGACTTGATAGCCAGTCTTGGAACCCCTCAGGAAGCTGCAGCGGAGATTATGGGAGACCTGCTCGATAAGAAAATCGATACGGCCAAGTCCCCGAGAGAGAAGCTTGGTCTAGTGCCTTTTTCGTTCTTAGTCTTGTTAGCAGCCCCTTTAGGCTTCCCTCTCTTGCTTCTGATTGTCCTTCTAGTATTAACAGCTATCCTTTTGATGGCCAGTCTATTGAGCAGCCTTTATGCTATCACGATAGCTCTCCTTGCAATATCTGTGGCATTCTTATGGGAAAGTATGGCCCATTTTCAAACCTTGGGGATTTTCTTGCTCAACCTTGGAGGCATGTTGCTTAGTTTAGGAATAGGCTTATTCCTATGGCTTGAAACGGTTAAGTTAAGCAAATTATTTGGCAAAAGTCTAGTGACATTCATACAAAATCTTTACAGAAAGGTGACAAAGCATGGCTAATTGGAAGAAAAAAATAGTAGCTGTCGCTTCAGGTTGTTTGATAATAGGTAGCCTGTTAATTGGGGTGGGTGTTTTAGCAGGTGGCATCCAAGATGTTAAACAGGCTTATGAAGCAGCTAAGGGTGAGCTTTATCAGTATCCGTTGACGTTAGAGAGCTTGGAAGAGTTAGAAATCAACCTGTTGGATACGCCTGTGGCTGTTGAAATCGGAGATGTAGCAAAACCTGAGCTGACTTATTACAAAAAAGAAGGTGATACCCCTTTTTCCGTTGAGGAAGATGTGACAAAGCGCAAACTGATCCTCTCGGACGCGACTTCCACTTCTGAAAAAATTGTTTTTTATACGGATATAATCAGTGCTTATGCTAATTTGACCAATAACCAAAACAATTTGGATAGGATTATGCTAAGGCTTCCTAAGGGGACTAATCTAGCGCGTCTTAACGTATCCTCTACAGACAATATCCTCTTTTTAAAAGAGTTAGAGGTTGAGGATTTCACCATAGAAGCTAATAACGCCATTATTAGTCTGGATGGTTTAAAGGTCCATAAGGGGCAGGTATCTCAGATAGATGGTGAACTCTATTGGATTAATAGTCGGGTCTCTGATACAGTCATTGAGCTAACCAACTCCGTACTAACCGTTGAAGGAGATAGTCTAGTGGGAAGCAGCATCAATGCGACTGATAGCAGTGTGAGCTTGGATGGTCTGGTAGAAAATCTAGCTGTGACGAGTCAAGGGGGCTCACTTGACATCGCTAAGGTTGATTTTAGAGGAACTATTGATCTTGAAAGCACGGATGGGCCAGTATCTTTTCAAGCATTTAACACCATTCAAAATAGGTCCCTTGATGTTGAAGTCGGGGATGGTAGCATGTTTTACAATGGGGAAGAACTGTCTGAAAAGCATGAGGGCTATCAATCTCTTAAAGATAGAAAACACTTTAGCAAGACAGTTGGAGAAAGTCTGGCAAGGATTCGGGTGCGTGTACAGGGCAGTGATGTTTATCTGAACACGAACTCTGTTAAGATAGGAGAATAAGGATGACCAAGACAACATATTTAGCGGAATTAGCAATCTACCTCAAACGCCTGCCAAAAGCGGATTTTGACGATTGCATGGCCTACTTCATAGAATTATTTGACGACGCTGGAACAGAAGGCGAAGAGGACTTGATAGCCAGTCTTGGAACCCCTCAGGAAGCTGCAGCGGAGATTTTAGATCAGATTTTGGAAAAAGAAATCGAGAAGGTAGAAGTGACAAATAGCAAGGACCGTTATATTTCGGTGAACTTGCCATATTTTGATCGTCTGAGCTTTGATCTGGGGAATTTGGATGTATTTGTTGGGCGGTCGGAAGACGGTCAGTACAGCCTGTCCTATTTCAATCCACAAGATGGAGCGCAATTGCCCTTTGACTATCAAGTAGTGGATGGTCAGCTCCAGCTTCGTTCTGTGGAAGAAAAAGAGACCAGGAAGTATGCCTTCTCTGTGTTTTCCAACCGTATGGGATTAAATTGGGCAACTAATACTCTGGTAATCAAGATGCCAAAAGGAAGTGCCTTGCAGCAGCTAGAGGGACGCTTGGGAGCAGGTGATCTGACGGTTCAGGATATGGTGATAGAAGAAGGCCAATTGAGCACAGGGGCGGGTGATTTGAACCTGACTGGCCTGGAAGCCAGGAGCTTGTCTTGTCAGACCGGTAGTGGGGATATTTCCCTTCAAGCCAGCCAAGTTAGTCGTGTCCAGTTAGCTACAGGTGCAGGAGATATGGATTTATCTCATGTCCGTTTAGAGGGAGGGAAACTGTCTACAGGTTCAGGAGATGTGACCATTGAGGATAGTCAGCTCAGAAACATCAAACTAGAGTTGGCTTCGGGAGATGTGGAGATTAGCCAGAGTCAGCTGAGCCAGCTATCAGGTCGACTGGCTGCAGGAGATATAGTTTTGGCAGATACATCAATTGATACCGTTACCCTGTCGCTCTTGTCTGGCGATCTATCTGCTAAGGACCTGATTTTTGTAGGCGAGATAAATCTCTCAACCCTATCGGGAGATATCGAGATAGCAGGTCTTAACCAGCTGTTGGATCAACTATCGCTGGAGGTTAAGGTTGGCTTTGGTGGTTTGGATCTTTCTTGGGATCAGGCATCGCGCAAGATTTACCAACACCAGGTTTCTAACCCAATTGCCAAGATTGGTCTGAGCAGCAAGATGGGGGATATTTCCTTGGCCTAAGGACGATAGAAAATAATAAGGCAAAAACAGGCAAACTGCCTGTTTTTATGTTATACTAGATAGGTTGCATAGAAAACAACAAAGAAATAAGCCTTATGAGGCAGCTTCGCACTGCCTTTTTAGAAAGAAGACATTAGTGAAATTTACAGAATTGAATCTGGCAGCAGATATCCTGTCAGAAGTAGAAAAAGCAGGCTTTACCGAGCCTTCTCCGATTCAGGAGCAAACCATTCCATTAGCCTTGGAAGGGAAAGATGTTATTGGCCAGGCTCAAACAGGAACTGGTAAAACAGCTGCATTTGGCCTTCCTACTCTGAGTAAGATTGTGGTGGATAATCCGAAGGTGCAAGCCTTGATCATCGCGCCTACCCGCGAATTGGCTGTCCAAAGTCAGGAAGAATTGTTCCGCTTTGGCCGTGGCAAAGGGGTGAAGGTGCGTTCGGTATATGGTGGTTCCAGTATTGAAAAGCAAATCAAAGCACTGAAATCAGGGGCTCATGTGGTTGTTGGAACACCTGGACGCCTTCTGGATTTAATTAAACGCAAAGCGTTAAAGTTAGATGGTGTTGAAACCCTGATTTTGGATGAGGCGGATGAGATGCTCAATATGGGGTTCTTGGAAGATATTGAAGCCATTATTGAACAGACACCGATAGCACGTCAGACCCTCCTATTTTCGGCAACCATGCCAGAACCGATTAAGCAGATCGGTATCAAGTTTATGCAGCAACCGGAGCATGTGACGATTGCAGCTAAGGAATTGACCACGGAATTGGTAGATCAGTATTACTTGCGGGTTAAGGAAGATGAGAAATTTAATACCATGACACGCTTGATGGATGTGGACCAGCCTGACTTGTCAATCGTCTTTGGGCGGACCAAGCGCCGTGTGGACGAGCTGACCCGTGGTTTGAAGATCCGTGGTTACCGCGCCGAAGGCATCCATGGGGATTTGGATCAAAACAAACGCCTGCGTGTGCTCCGTGACTTTAAAAATGGAAATCTGGATATCTTGGTGGCTACTGACGTGGCGGCGCGTGGTTTGGATATCTCAGGGGTGACCCATGTCTACAATTACGATATTCCACAGGATCCTGAAAGCTACGTCCACCGTATCGGACGGACAGGGCGCGCTGGTAAGTCAGGTCAATCCTTTACCTTTGTCGCATCAAATGAGATGGGCTACCTGTCCATTATTGAAAATTTAACCAAGAAGCGGATGAAGGGCTTGAAGCCTGCAACAGCAGAAGAAGCTTTTCAAGCCAAGAAAAAAGTTGCCCTGAAAAAGATTGAGCGTGACTTCGCAGATGAGGCCATCCGAGCCAACTTTGATAAGTTTAGCAAGGATGCAAGAGCTCTGGCCAATGAATTTTCACCAGAAGAGTTGGCCATGTATATCCTAACCTTGACGGTTCAAGATCCTGATCATTTGCCAGAAGTCGAGATTGCCCGTGAAAAACCATTGCCGTTCAAACCATCAGGCGGCGGTTTTGGTGGAAAAGGTGGCGGTCGCAACAAGTCTAATCAGCGCGATGGCCGTGACCGTGACCGTCGTCGGGGAACTGAACGAGATGGGAAGCGTCGGGATGACCGTTTCAAAAAAGATGGCCGTCGTCAAGACAATAAAAAGCCACACAAACGTACTTCTAGTGAGAAAAAGACCGGCTTTGTTATTCGCAATAAGGGTGAAAGATAAAGCTACTCTAACACGATTCAAATGATAAGACCAGCCTGTTCCCAACTTAAAAGGGAGAGGCTGTTTTTGTTGTTAGGCTATCCTAGCGATGATTTTAGTAGGGGTAATCCTGAGCTGTTCTAGAGAAAATGACTCTATGTTGCACATCGAGTGAGTATACTCCGTCAGGCGGGGCTGTTGGAGTTTATCGTTAGAAAAGCGTGAGTGATTCACTGGCAGAATTTTTCCAAGCCTTCTGGCTCTGACAGGGCTAATTTCGGTGGAAAATGTGCTATAATGTTAAGATGAAACAAGGGAGGCCATTCGGATGAAAAGTGTTGCTATTTTTTACAATCCTCAATCTGGCAATAGGCCTAAGGACCAGCAGTTAGAGCAATTGCGGACGTATCTTGTGCAGGAAGGTATGGAGTCGCAAGCTATTTCGGTAATCAAAACAGAGTCTGCCAGCCATGCCTTTGATATGGCAAAAGCAGCCAGTCTTTCAGGCGTGGATTTGATCGTCGCCATCGGAGGAGATGGCACAATCAATAAGATTGCTTCAGGGCTTTACGCAGGAGGAGGCAAGGCTTCTCTAGGTATAATTCCCGCTGGGACAGTCAACAATGTGGCCAAGGCCCTAGGGATTCCTCTGGATTGGCAAAAAGCGGTGCAAAACTTGACTGGAGGTATCCCACGCGCCATAGATCTATGTCAGGCCAATGACCGCTATATGATATCAAGCCTGACCTTGGGAATGCTGGCTGATCTGGCACTGGAAGTCAAGCAGGAAGAAAAGCGCCGCTTGGGGTTTCTAGCCTTTTTAAAGTATGCAGTCGCTACCCTCCGCCGCAACCGTCACTATTACTTGACCCTCAACTATGGCACCCATTACCGGCAGGTCAAAGCTAAGATTTTACTGATCACCATGATGAATGCTGTGGCGGGGCAGGTTCACTTTGACCCAGAGGCTAGACCAGATGATGGTCTGATGAGTGTTTACCTGGTCTCTCGGTTTAATATCTGGAAAACCTGGTGGTATCTGCCACGTTTTTTGGCAGGCGATACGCGAAAATTGCCAGAAGTTCAGCATTTTCGGACTAATCAGCTAGACATCAGTCAGTTTAAGCACGGGAAAAGCCAGAGGGCTAGGACACGGATCGATGGCGATAAGAGTGTCTATTTACCCCTTTCCTTAAAGGTCATTCCCTTAGCGATCCGAGTGATGGTTCCGCAAAACATTGACAGCATCAAAAAGGAGTCTAAGTTATCTCTTGAGGAGAACGCTAGCAAATAGAAATAGGAAGTGAGTTGTTATGAATTATTTTAACGTTGGAAAAATTGTCAATACGCAAGGCTTGCAGGGTGAATTGCGGGTTCTGTCGGTGACAGACTTTGCGGATGAGCGCTTCAAAAAAGGCAGCAAGCTAGCCCTCTTTGACCAGAAGGACAACTTTGTCATGGAGGTGGAGATTGCCAGCCACCGCAAGCAGAAGAACTTTGACATCGTCAAGTTCAAGGGTCTCTATCATATCAACGAGGTTGAAAAGTACAAGGAGCATTCCCTCAAGATTGCCGAGGACAACCTGACTGACCTTGCCGAGGGCGATTTCTACTACCACGAGATTATCGGTCTGGAAGTTTATGAAAATGACCAGCTAATCGGGACCATCTCAGAAATCCTCCAGCCAGGTGCCAACGATGTCTGGGTCGTGAAGCGTAAGGGCAAGCGTGATTTATTGCTTCCGTACATTCCGCCAGTGGTGCTGAATGTGGATATCCCAGCTGGGCGGGTTGACGTCGAACTCCTTGAGGGCTTGGACGATGAAGATTGATATTTTGACCCTCTTTCCAGAGATGTTTGCACCTTTGGAGCACTCCATCGTGGGCAAGGCCAAGGAAAAGGGGCTGCTGGACATTAATTATCACAATTTCCGTGAGCATGCGGAAAAGGCCCGCCACGTGGACGATGAACCCTACGGAGGCGGTCAGGGCATGCTGCTTCGGGTCCAGCCTATTTTTGACGCCATCGAGGCTTTGGAGAAAATAGCAGAGCCCCGTGTCATTTTACTTGATCCGGCGGGACGCCGATTTGACCAGGCATTCGCAGAAGAGTTGGCCCAAGAAGACCAGCTGATCTTTATCTGTGGCCACTATGAAGGCTATGATGAGCGGATTAAGACCTTGGTGACTGATGAAGTGTCCTTGGGCGACTTTGTCCTGACTGGTGGCGAATTGGCGGCCATGACCATGGTGGATGCTACTGTCCGCCTGATTCCAGAAGTGATTGGCAAGGAAGCTAGCCATCAGGATGATAGCTTTTCGTCTGGTCTCTTGGAATACCCACAATATACTCGTCCGTATGACTTCCGAGGCATGCTGGTGCCCGATGTTCTTATGAGTGGCCACCATGAGAATATTCGAAAATGGCGGTTGGAGCAGTCCCTCAGAAAAACACTGGAGAGACGGCCGGACCTCTTGGAGAACTATGAGCTGACAGAAGAAGAGGCTGAGATTTTAGTCAAGATTAAGGAGAGTTGAGTGAAAGAAGTCCTGATTAAGAGAGGCCTTTGCGCAACTTTGTTTGAATTAGTAAGTAGTTCAGCCCTTGCAATTGGTTTTGTATATTAGGCTATCTTAGGATTTTTAGAGAATCATTTTCTCATTCCTTTAGTATGCTTAATAATAGGTGTTTTGGGAGTGATCGGATGCATAACGCTTGTTTATCAGATTCTATCAGGCGCTCCTGTTATGAGACTAACCGTTGAAGGGGTTCAGATAAGGTCATGGTTTAGAAAGCCATTTATTCCTTGGTCAGGCATTAAGACTGTAAACTATCATGAATGGCATGATGGGATCGTTATACCGATATCAGCAGTGTTGATATGACGCTGATTGACGGGAGTGTTTACACGATAGATTTGACCATAGTGAGTTGGTCAAATGAGGAGCGGCGATTAGCTTTCAAGAAATTCTTGTCTTACTACCAGCAGTACGGTAGAAGTGTTGTATGATGCGATACGCTGTGCTAAGCCGACAATTAATGATTACTCCGCTGATGATATAATGATATATATTAGTCGGTGACCTTAGTAGGTCATTTCAGAAGGACTGGAAGAAGACAGGCATTATTTTGCAGTTAAACAAAGGGATGGTTGTATCGTTTTTTGGGTTTACTTACTGGTATAGTCACTGAAGCTGATAAGTTTAGGGTATCCATGTGATGGAGTAGTTGTTTGTCGTTAAATGAAAAAAGCTCGACCCCGGCTTTTTAAAGCTGTTTATAAGCATTAGTTGATCTATGTTTGTTTTATTTGATCATAAAGCCTATGTGGTGAATGAGATAAAATCTTGCTTAGAGGTACTACCAGTTGGTAGCCCAAGCACTGTTAATACTCATTCAAAATCAAAAATAACTACTGACTAATTAAATTAGGTGTGGAGCGTTTCGATTTTGAAACCTTTGAGTAGAAAACGGCTACTTAAAATTCATGATTCCTAAGTTTAACTTAGATATTAAAGTCTGGCATGTTGTCAGTCTCTAAGACTTGCTGTTTTTGATTTTACTAAGTGTAAATCTGCTTTTGCAGGTAAGAATAGTTCTCTTCTGCTCATTGTAGAAAAAGGAAAAAAGTTGACCTATTTGGGAAGTTATTACCATCAAATCCGTTTTAAGATGAATTCCACTTGGATAAAAGAAGTTGTATTTTCTTGAAAAATATACCAAAATGATAACGCTTTAATTTTTTCTTGTTTTTAGTTGACTATGGATTTCTGATACGGTATAATAAGATTGTTCATAACAATTTAGATGGCAAAGAAGCCTACTTGTTCGCAACGGTGCGCACGTTCTCGATCAAGGGGTTTTTCTGCTATCTTTTTGTTTTTTTTGAAATATTATCATATCTTATCTTATTTAAGGAGGTCTTCCATGCGAAAAACAGGTATTGTCTTGCTTTGTGGAGCGGTGCTATTGTTGAGTGCTTGTCAGTCAACACCAAAGACTGATAGCGGCCAAGAGGTCAAGACTAGCCAAGTGTCAACGACTTCGGTTGTGTTGGAAAAAGGGCTCTGGGAAGAAAAGCTATATGCCCGTCTATCTCAGTTAATCCAGTATTATGGCAATGAAAGTGCTACCTACGATGCTAATCAAAAACCGTATGCTGTCTTTGACTGGGATAATACGACGGTCATTAATGATATTGGTGAAGCCACTTTTACCTATCAAATTGCCAATCTCGTGTTTAAGATGACTCCAGAAGAATTTGACCGCGCGATTCGGACCAATTTGCCCCTAGATGATTTTGTGGCGGAGTACCATAATCGTGATGGTCAGGCTGTCAATATTGACAGAATTGCTCATGACCTTGTTTCTGATTACCGCGTGCTTTATGAGGAATATGAAGGACTTTCTGGTAAAAAATCCTTAGCAGAGGTTCAAAAACTTAATGAATATCAAGATTTTCGTGCCAAACTACGTTACTTGTATGAGGCGGTTGGAGGAACCTTTAGTTCGGATGTCAGCTACCCTTGGGTGACCTATCTTTACGCAGGAATGACTTCAGAGGAGGTTCACCAGTTATCAGCCAAGTCTATTGAAGCAGCTTTGGCGGATGATTTGGTTTATGAGACTTGGGAGAGTCCAGCGGATCTTAAAGGCGAAGCTGGTCAGGTCAGCGTGCAATTTAAGCGAGGGGTTCGCTCAGTCAAGGAAATGCAAAATCTTTTTGCCGCTCTAATGGGTAATGGTATTGATGTCTACATTTGTTCAGCATCTTATTACGATGTTATCTATGAGTATGCCACTAATACGACCTATGGTTATAATGTGCCAGCTGAGAACATTTATGCCATGATGCTTACTAAGGATGATAAAGGGGTTATTCAGCCGCAATTAGACCCAGATTATTATCAGACACAGGGGGAGGGAAAAACCAAGACGATCAAAGAGTTTATCGCAAAACATCATGGCGGTCAGGCGCCAATTCTCATCGCTGGTGATAGCAATGGGGATTATGCTATGTTAAAAGATTTTGATGAGTTGCAGATGGGGATTATCTTTAACCTTCTACGAACGCCTAATAAAGGCATCGCCCTTCTAGCTCAGGAGGCGGTAGACACTTATGGTCAAGAGGATGCTGTTTATTTCTTGCAAGGACGTGATGAGAATAAAGGAGTCCTTCGTGATGAACGTGAAACCATTAAACTGGATCAGAAAGAAGCACAGTTGATGAAAGAGTGACGTTAAGCTGGGCATAATCAGTGATTTTTAATGGCTAGCCGAAGTGCTAATGTTCCTGTTGTGATAACTGGCGAATAAAGTGATTCATATGAATAAGGTGATTCATATAGTGTACACTTCTAAGGCTATCTGATCGTTAAAGAAGGCAGTTGATAGGCTGTTGGGCCTAGTTCTTCTAAAAGTGGAGTGCCAATCTGGTTTCCACATTTTAAGGTTTAGATTGGGGCATTCCTTAAACAGAATGCTTCAGTCTTGCCTTGTTTAGCTGAGTAGAGCAGGAGTGAGGGTATTGAAAGGGTAACATCAGTTGCTAGGGAAGCCTAATGTCTTAGCGTTCTATTTAAAAATACCAAGGGACGTACTTAGGGAAGTCAATGGCACTGGGCAGGTTGGGAAGAAATGTATCTTCTGGCTATTGAGCAGGCTTTTGTCAACAGTTCAATTAAGCTAGAGATGGGTTTGATTTTCAGGGGTCCCTAACCAATTTTGAGGTTGCTTCTTGTTGATGAGGAGTCGAGTGTTGTGATCAAGTGGAGAAAAATAATGAAAAAAATTATGTTTGTGGGGCCTGTCGGTGTTGGTAAGACAACTTTGACTCAGCGGTTGAAGGGGTTAGATATTACTTATTATAAAACTCAAGCGATTCAGTTTCATGATGCGATTATTGACACGCCAGGAGAATTTTTGCAGCATCGTCGCTATTACAACGCCTTGACGGTAACAGCAGCAGAAGCAGATGTAATCGGGATATTAGTGGCGGCGACGCAGCAGATGCAAACTTTTCCACAAGGCTTCTCATCGCTGTTTACGAAGCCTGTTATTGGTGTCATTACCAAGGTTGATTTGGTATCGGACGATACAGCTGTAAAACGAGCACGAGAGCAGTTGGAGCAGGCTGGAGCTAGGCGGATATTTGAAGTATCTGCTGTGGCTGATACAGGTGTTGAAGCGCTTAAGACCTATCTGGAAGATGAGGCTAGCGACACTTGATAAGTGAGGGGCTTTGGTGTTATACTAGGTTAAAAAGCTGTTTTTAGGAACTGTCTTTTTAGGAACTGTCGATAAGGACCTAATATCTTTGTGAGGCTGAGGCTTAAAATGAAAGGAAGGATTGAAATGATAGAACATGGAGGAAATGTTGCAGAAATTGCAGCACAGCGAGGAGAGAATCATCGTGATTTCTTGGATTTAAGTGCTAATATCAATCCTCTTGGTCTGCCTCAGCAATTGAAACACTGTCTGCAAGAGAGTATTACTGCGCTGGAACATTATCCAGATAGTCACTACCGGCAAGCTCGTGAGTTTTTAGCAGAGTATCATTGTTGTCAAGTGAACCATGTTGGTCTGTGGAACGGTGCTATTGAAGCCTTTTATGAGCTGGCTAGGCTATTTCGTCCCCAAAAGGTCTTGCTCTTACAACCAACCTTTATGGAATATGAAGAAGCGTTTAGGCAAGTTGGAGCTATGTGCCATTATGTTGCGCTTGAGGGAGAATCATATTACCCCAATTTGGAGATCTTATTAGCAGAAGTTGCTTCTTTGCAAGCCGGTGATGTGGTAGTTATTTGTAACCCTAACAATCCGACAGGTAGCTTGTGGCCATTAAAGGATTTGGTGGCAGTGGCGATAGCCCTCCGAAATCGTGGGGCCTTTCTCATCCTGGATGAGGCTTTTATGGATTTTGTTGTTAATGAATCGGACTATTCATTTATTTCCCTGCTTTCAGACTATCCAAACGTCATTGTCGTTCGTTCTTTGACTAAGTTTTATGCTATTCCAGGTCTGCGTTTAGGGTATAGCGTCAGTTACTCCCCACTTTACAGTGCTTATTTGCAAGAAGCCCTTCAGCCTTGGCGAGTTAATACGTTTGCCCAAGCTGCAGTTCCTGTGCTTCTTGAAGACAAGGTTTATCAAGAACAAACGGCAGTGTGGCTCCGTGAAGAGCAACCGTTTCTGTACAACTCTTTGAAGGCCTTCTCGGTTTTGACAGTTGTCCCTCCTAGTGTTAACTATATTTTCTTTCGTTATCATGGGCAGCTTGATTTGCGAGAGGTTCTTTTAGAGCATCAGGTGCTGATTCGTTCTTGTGCCAATTATCATGGATTGACGGCGCAACATTATCGGGTTGCCATTCGTAGCAGGGAAGAAAACCAACGCTTTTTAGCTGCCCTCGCCCTTGTTCTAGACCAGGGAGAATCTGAATGAGTTGGGTGAAGGCGAGCTGTCCAGCTTCGTGTGGGGAGTTGTTCCAGTGCACAGATGGTCAAAAGGAGTATTTGCTATCTTATGGCATTGATCGGGGAAGCTGGGTAGACATTGGGAGCACAGAAACTTTTGAGGAGGAGTTTCCTGAAAAAATGACAAGGGTTCTGAAGAGGCGTTTCCCCTCCCTATCGGTACCAATGAACTATGGTAGAACGGTTCCAGTGGGTAAGGGCTACTCTAGCAGTACAGCTGATCTGGTGGCCTGTCTGCAAGCGGTTAGTGTGACAATAGGAGAGCCATTGACTGCTGAACAATTGACACGTTGGTGTGCTGAGATTGAGCCAACAGATTCTGTAGCTTTTGCAGATTGGACAGTGATTGACCCTTTAACGGGGGAAGTCATTTATCAAACAGATTGGAAGCCAAAGTTATTTGTCTATGTGTTGGAACCTGAGCAGCTGATTGAGACCATCAGTCTTCCTCGAATGACTATAGATTCTGCTTACCCATGGAAGGATTCAATAAACTTGTTAGAAGTCTTTAAGCAGGCTTGTCAGTTGCAAGATGTTCAGTTGTTGGGGCAGGTAGCCAGTCAAAGTGCGTTGCTCAACAATCAACGCTTACCCAAACCCTATCTGCCTGAGCTGTTGGAGCTAGCTAAAGGCCACGCTGCTCTTGGGGTTAATGTTGCCCATAGCGGGTCAGTGGTTGGAATCTTATTGACCAAGGAAGCTTTGCCTAACTTGCCAAGGCTTGAGCAGGCTTTAAAAGACGGACCGATAGGCGACTATTATGGCAAACGTTATTTGGCACAGCTCTGCTACGAAGGAGTCACCTGGCGAAAGGAGTGCGAGTGATGGATGATTTATTGGAGTTGATTCAAGGGATCTCCCCTATGAATCACGCTAAACGAGCAGCCGGTCAAGCTTGGTGTGACCGATTGGCTAAGCCTCCAGGAGCGCTTGGTCAGCTGGAGCTGATTTATGCCAGACTTTATGCCCTGTTTGATGGAATCATTGACTTAGAGAAAAAGATTGTTCTGGTCTACGTGGCTGATAATGGCATCGTTGAGGAGCAGGTGTCTGCCAATCCTCAGGAGACCACCTATATTGTTGCTCAAAACATGCTAGCTGGTCAGACGGGCTTGTGTGCCATTTCTCGTCATGTAGGGTCGGACCTCTGTGTCGTGGATATTGGGTGCAAGCGTGATATCTACCCTTCAGTAGAGGATAAGGTGATGCCTGGCACCAAGAATTTCAGGCACCAAGCCGCCATGTCAAGAGACGAAGCTATCAAGGCCATAATGATTGGTTATAGGCGCACCTGTGCGTTGATGGAGGAAGGCTACTACTTGTTCGGTACCGGTGAGATGGGGATTGGCAATACCACTACTTCAGCTGCGGTGATCAGCGTTTTGCTCGATAAAGATCCGTTTGAGGTGACGGGTTATGGGGCTGGTTTGACGGAGGACAGCAAGCACCATAAGGCTATGATCATTCAGGAAGCGATTGCTCACCATGCTCCTTACGAAGATGTTTTGGACGTGGTAGCTAAAGTTGGTGGTTTAGATATGTTAGGAATGGTGGGGACCTACTTGGCTTGTGCGCGCCACAGTTACCCTTGTGTCGTTGATGGGCTGATTTCGGCGACTGGTTTACTGATTGCTAGTCGCCTAGCACCGGCCGTGTTGGATTATGCGTTCGCCTCTCACCTATCAACTGAGCCAGGCTATGCGATGATTTGTCAAGAGTTGGGCTTACAACCGATGTTACAGCTTGGAATGCGGTTGGGTGAAGGTTCGGGATGCCCCTTGGCATTCTTTATCATGGAAAATGCCGTATATACGATGGAACATATGCCAACATTTGCTCAAGGACATCTTAATCCTGACGACTATGTGGATATTCGGTGAGGCATTGCCCTCATTGTTGAAGTTCTCAGGCGATAAGATATAGTTCATCTATTGCTGGTGGTTTTTGTGAAAAAGTAGAGTCCTACGCGATAGTCTATTGTTGTTCAGATTGACATGATGAGATGTCGTTATTCATTTATTTTATAGTTCTTGGATTAGCGGATACTTGACGGTATTCTAGCTCACCTAGGAGTTTATAACAACTACTTTCTGAGAACAGTAAGGAGGATTTCAATCATGCTGAGATTATTAAATGCTTGTGTCTAGAGTGACACTCAATTGACTATTGATGAGCTAGCTATTAAACGTCGATTAGCCAAAACAATTCGTGCAGTAATTGAATAGTAGCTGATATGAGATGCCTTCATTACCCTATTACGCGTATCGGATGGGTGTGACGTGAGGATAGCTTAGTACAGATGGTGTCTTGAGGTGGTCTCTGAAAAGTAGCTTTCTGCCTACTTTTCTTAAGTTAAAAGCCGATTAAATCAATGTTTTTTATATCAGGAACTGAGATTTTAGAGGTTCTCTTGAGATGATCAAACTCTCTGTTGTTTGAAGAAATGCCTCTACCGGACTGATGAAGTAATGTGAATAAAGAAAGGAAAAATGTGATGCAATTATATACGAAGACAGGTGATAAAGGCTTGACCAAGTTGGTTGGTGGCCAGAGTGTTGCCAAAGATGCAGAGCGGGTCAATGCCTATGGTACTATTGATGAATTAAATTCTTGGATTGGTTATGTGGTGAGCAAGATGCCAGAAGGGGATGCCTTTAAAGAGGAGCTTTTGGAGTTGCAACATTATCTATTCGATTGCGGGTCAGATTTATCAACCCCTCAAGGGGTTTACCCCTACAAGGTTGATCAAGCTATGGTGACCTGGATTGAGGAGAGAATCGATACCTATGCGGCCATTCCACCAGCGCTTGAGACCTTTATCCTACCTGGTGGTGATGAATTGGCGGCTATGATTCATGTGGCGAGAACGATTGCCAGACGAGCAGAGCGCCATATTGTCAGCACCATGTGGACGACTGAAATCAACCAGCAGGTTCTCGTTTTTGTTAATCGGCTGTCTGATTATTTCTTTGCCTTAGCTCGGGTACTTAACTTTGTAAGACAACAAACGGATGTCCCTTATGAACGGGGAGTCAAGGTCTTTCATAACATTACCAAAGCAGATGTTGAACGTTGGGCTAAGAAAGCTGATTAAAACTGGAGCGTCTGTTTAAAATTATGGTGTGGTAAGGTAACCTCAGGAGTAAACAATGCTCTCAAAAAGCACTTCTCTTCAATTGGTTGTCTGTTGTTCAAGCCATTAGCAGTTTTATAGGTTAAATCACAACTAATTTTGAAACTATTGCATATAAACACTTATAAGATTAAACTGATTATAAGTGTTTTTTAGTCAGTTTTTCTGGTTAGCAGGTTTTGAGACAATCCTTCAGTTTTTTAATCGGGGGTGAGGAAGGACTAGTAGATTAATCTAGTGAGGAGTTGCAGGAAGGTTTTATCTGTATTATTTTATAGATGTTTGGGTACTTATTATTAACTGTTCTAGAAGTTGAAGGCTTTATCACTAACTTTATCTTTTTTATAGTCTGTCATATTTTCAGTTGTTTTGCTTGATGATTTTTGTAACTGATTTTAAAAAAATGTAACTGATTTCAAAAAAAGACTTGACCCAAAAAATGACAAGTAGTATAATATGTTTATCAAGATGCGAATCATTTTTACACAACGATGTGTCTAGTTATCAGTGAGCAACGGGGCTACAAAAAGCTATCTTTTTGTAGCCCTTTTTCTATCCAATTAAGTGATAATGGAGGTTAGAGATGAAACGGTTTATGCTGGCTGGGGTATCTAGCGGTGTGGGCAAGACGACAGTCACCTTAGGGGTGTTGAAAGCTCTCTCTAAAATGGGATACCGTGTCCAGCCCTACAAGGTTGGTCCTGATTACATTGATACAGCCTATCACAGTCGGATTACCAAGCGTCCCTCACGTAATCTAGATAGTTTTATGATCCCTCATCAGGATGCCCTAGCTTGGTCTTATGTGAAATGGCAAGAGGATGTTGATGTCGCTGTTGTCGAAGGGGTCATGGGATTATTTGATGGTTTGGGCACGGACAAGGATTGTGCATCTTCGGCTTTTATTGCCAAGCAGTTGGACATTCCTGTCGTGTTGGTTATTGATGGCAAGGCGACGTCGACATCTGCTGCAGCTATGGTGCACGGGTTTGCAACATTTGACCCAGAAGTGACCATTGCTGGTGTGATCGTCAATCGTGTTGCTTCTGAGCAGCACTATGAATTGATTAAGGGGGCTATTGAGCGCTATACCTCTGTTGAGGTGCTCGGTTATTTTCCTAAGAATATCGCTGTGGAGCTGCCTTCACGGCACTTGGGTTTAATTCCTGACGTTGAGCTGGCTGGTTTGGATCAGAGTTTTGAGCAGTTGGGCGAGATGGCTTTGGCGCATGTGCGGTTGGAGCGTTTGTTGGAGAAGGTGGAGGCCCCACGTCTCTTGCAGGATAGCCCCTTTGAGGTGAAGAATGATACCCCTTTGCGCTTGGGTTATGCGCTAGATGAGGCTTTTCATTTTTATTATGAAGATAATCTGGATTTGTTGCGGGAAGCAGGGGTGACCTTGGTGCCTTTTAGTCCTCTGGCAGACCAGCAACTACCAGATGCAGATGCCTACTATTTTGGCGGAGGGTTTCCAGAGATGTATGCGGAGGCTTTGATGGCTAATCAGACTTTTCGTCAGTCAGTTTTAGAAGCCCACGAGGCAGGCAAGCCTATTTATGCTGAATGCGGTGGGTTGATGTATCTTGGAGAGGCTCTGGAGACTGCTGATGGGGTCTATGAGATGGTTGGGATTTTTGAAGGGAAAAGCGTGATGACATCTCGTTTGAAACGGTTTGGCTACTGTGAGGCCAAGACGCAGGTGTCTAGCTTGTTTGGTCCTAGTGGGACACTGGTTAGAGGGCATGAGTTTCATCATTCTGTCTTTGAGACCTCAGAACCTACGGTATTGGACCTGCATAAGGAGAGAGACGGGCAAGTCGTTTCACAGTGGGCAGGGGGCTATCAAAAAGGGCGTACCTTTGCGAGTTATCTACATGTTCACCTTTATCAGAACCAAGACCTCTTGTCCAATTGGTTAGACTATATTCGTGAGGCGACTTGATATGGTGGTGTTAGCAATGATTTTAGCGGTCTTGCTGGATTGGATCTTAGGTGATCCATACCACTGGCCACATCCTGTCAAATGGATGGGGCATTACATCTCCTTTTGTCTTCGCTATCGGGCCAAGCGCCCCGTAACAGCCTATCTGTTCGGAGGATTGCTGTGGGTAACGACGGTTGGTTTGACAGTTGGTGTGGCTACTGCTGGGCTTTATTTGGCCCAACAGGTTCACGTTGTGCTCTACTGGGTGGTCTGGGTTTACTTGGCCTATGCTAGTTTGGCGGGGCGTAGCTTGGCTGTTGAGGCTGTCAAGGTCTATCGAACGCTCCAAGAGGGGAGTCTCGAAGATGCTCGTTACCAGGTTAGTATGATTGTGGGGAGGGATACTACTTCTTTAAATCGAGAAGAGATTGCCAAAGCCACGATTGAAACGGTGGCTGAGAACACCAGTGATGGGGTCATTGGTCCCTTACTTTGTCTCTTTCTGGGTGGACCCGTTCTAGCCATGGGTTACAAGGCCGTCAATACCCTGGATTCCATGGTTGGTTATCGGACGGAAAAGTACCGTTATATTGGTTTTGTTTCAGCCAAGATGGACGATTTGGCGAACCTGCTCCCGGCTCGCTTGACCTGGGGTTGCCTTGTCTTGGCTAGTCACATGTTGCAGCTGGATGGGCGGTCAGCCCTGCGTATTGGCTGGCGGGACCGTTACCAGCATGCCAGTCCCAATAGTGCTTTTTCAGAGGCCGTGGTTGCAGGAGCTTTAGGCATCCGGCTTGGAGGGGCTCATGTCTACCACGGTGAGTTGATTGATAAACCGACGATTGGCGATCGGTTGCGGGCGGTTGTGCCCCAAGATATTTTGACCACAGTGTCCTTGCTCTACATGAGTACGACAGTTGCCCTGCTTCTTGGTCTTTTGAGTTATATCAGTCTAAACATGATAGGAGTTATCTGATGTCATATATTCAAAACCCATCCTCTATTGAGGAAAAAAGTTTTCAAATTATCCAGTCTGTGATTGACGAGGAACATGCCGGTTACGTCTTTCAAACAGAGATGGAAGAGTCCATCATCAAGCGTGCTATTCATACGTCAGGAGACTTTGATTACCTCTACACCATGCGATTTACCCATGAGGTGAATGACCGTATTTTAGAGGTTTTGTCGCAAAAAGGAACCTTGATTGTTGACTCTTCCATTTCCTTAAACGGCATTAACAAGCGTGTGCTGGATCAGATGGGGGTTCGCTATGAGTGCTTCATCAACCATGAAGAGGTGGTTCAGTTGGCGAAGGATAAGCAAATTACCCGAGCGATGGCTGCGGTTGAGTATGCCGCACGTTTGGAAGGTCCTAAGGTCTTTGCCTTTGGCGGTGCGCCGACAGCTCTGTCCTACCTGTTAGAATTGATTGAGGCAGGGCAAGCCACTGCTGATGCCATTATTGGTGTACCTGTTGGCTTTATCAATGTTGAAGAGTCTAAGGAAGCCTTGCTTGACTCACCTGTCCCTGCTATTGCTACCCTTGGTCGTAAGGGAGGGAGCACCATTGTTGTGGCGATTGTTAATGCTATTATCTACCAAATGAAAACCGTCGTAACGGATGATTATGTGCGTTATTCGACACCGACAGCGACAGAAGGAGGAAAAGGGTAATGTCTTATCTCAAGCAAGCACATCAGATTGAGGCAGCAAGTTTTGCTAAAATTCAAGAGATTATCGATCAGGAGCATCCGGATATCCGTTTTTCAGACCCTTTTGAAGAAGCAGTGCTCAAGCGGGTGGTGTTTACCAGTGCAGATTTTGATTACCTCTACAATATTAAATTTTCCAATGACGCTATCGCCCATATCATTCATGTTTTAACCCATCAGGGAACGATTTTTACAGATACAACCATGGTCTTGGGTGGCTTTAATAAAACCTTGCTGGATCAGCGTGGGGTCAAGTACCGTTGTTTGGTCAATGATCCTGAAGTATTCAAGGAAGCCAAAGAAAAAGGGATCACTCGTTCCATGGCGGCGGTTGAGTATGCCGCTAAGGTTGAAGGGCCTAAGCTCTTTGTCTTTGGTAATGCACCGACATCGATTTTTAAGGTCTTGGATATGGTTGAGGCTGGTCAGTTGCACCTTGATGCCGTGATTGGTGTTCCAGTTGGATTTGTGGGGGCAGCGGAGTCTAAACTGCAACTGCATGAGAGTGAGATTCCAGCGATTTCAGCTCTGGGGCGTAAAGGGGGCAGTACCATTGCGGCAGCAATTGTCAATGCCATCCTATATCAGCTGAAGGACGAGACCCAAGATTACCAACGCTACAGTGTACCAACATCAGCTGACTAAGCATTAAGAAAGGTGTGGTGAGATGGAAGAATACGTCTATGTTAATGGCAAAAAACTTCGGCGGGGCTACACAACAGGGACCTGTGCGACAGCAGCTAGCGTTGCTGCGGTCAGTATGATTTTGAACCAGGAGCTGGAGGAGAGGATTACTGTCCAGACAGCTTCAGGCGTGACAGTTACCATGACGGTTCACGACCCTTCTTTCGATGGTCTGACAGCGACGGCTGCGATTCAAAAAGATGGTGGTGATGATGCGGATGCGACGCATGGGATTTTAATCTATGCCACAGTAACCCTTTTGCCTGATCAAGCCGAGATTGAGATTGATGGGGGTCAAGGAGTTGGCCGAGTGACCCAGAAAGGGCTGGCCAACCCAGTCGGTATGGCAGCTATTAACCCGACTCCGAGAAAGATGATTGCCCAATCGGTTCGAGAATTAATCGGTCCAGACTGTGGGGCAAAGGTGTTGATTTTTGTGCCAGAAGGGGAAGAAATCGCCAAGCTGACCTACAACTCTCGGCTAGGTATTCTGGGGGGGATTTCTATTTTGGGCACGACCGGCATCGTTAATCCCATGTCAGAAGATGCTTGGAAGGCAGCCATTACCGTTGAGTTGAGCATGCTGCGAAACAATGGGCACAGCTCGGTCATTCTAGCACCTGGTAACTACGGTGAGGCCTTCGCCACCGAACAGCTAGGGATTCCCAAAGCGCATATCGTGAACATGAGTAACTTTGTCGGCCATGTGCTCAAAGAAGTTCAGCGCTTAGGCTTTACTAAGGTCTTGATGGTCGGGCATATGGGGAAATTGGTCAAGGTAGCTGCAGGCACCATGTCCACCCATAGCAAGGATTCGGATGGTCGGATTGAAACTCTAGTGGCCAATTTAGCCCTCATGGGAGCACCACTAGATATGCTTCAGCAAGTGGATGCTTGTATCACGACCGAGGCTGCAGCGGTCATTATCAAGAATTACGGCTATGAAGGGGTTTACCAGGTTCTAGCGGATAAAATCAAGATGAAGACAGAACGCTTGCTCAAATTTAAAAAACCGGCGGTCACCATTGAGGTGGTTCTGTTCGGTTCGGAGGATGGCTATCTGGCCTCTACGAAACCGCTGGAGGAGATTAAGGAGGAATGGACATGATTCATGTGGTCGGCATTGGTCCTGGAGATGCTCGTTTTTGCTTGGTGGGCCAAGAGGCCATTTGTGCGCAGGCAGACGTCGTCTTAGGCAGCGAGCGACATTTGGATGTTTTACCAGCAGCCTATCGAGACAAAGGGAAGGTTGCCCCTAAAAAATTAGCAGAGCTGGATCAACTCTTGCGTTGCTATCCAGAAGAGACTCAGATTGTTTATCTGGTGTCAGGAGACCCCTTGATCTACGGTCTAGGCAAGTGGTTGTCTGAAAAATTCCCAGGTCGGGTAGCGATTCAACCAGGCATTAGTGCCATGCAATACCTGGCTAGCAAGGTCTGTCTACCAATGAATGACGCTTATTTGACTAGCAGCCATGCCAAGGTGCCTAATTTTGATTTGATCATGAGCCTTCCTAAGGTCTTTATGGTGACGGATCAGCAGGTTGGTCCCTACCAGATTGCCCAAGAGGCTGTCAAGCGAGGGTATCGTAAGACGATTATTATTGGGGAACAATTAAGTTATGATGATGAAAGGATTAGCATTCTGTCGGCACAAGAGGTTGAAGATCGTGCCTATGAGATGAATGTGGTGGTGGTGCTCGATGAGGGATAGTGATTTTATTCGGACTAAGGTTCCAATGACCAAGGAGGAGGTTAGGGCTATCAGTTTAGATAAACTGGCCTTACACCGTGCCAAGCGCCTGCTGGACGTTGGGTCAGGGACAGGCAGCGTGACCGTTCAGGCAGCCTATACCTACCCAGAGTTGGAGGTTGTTGCGGTAGAGCGGAACCCGGATGCGGTGGCCTTGACCAAGGAGAATATAGCTCATTTTGGTTGCCAAAACATTACTCTCCATGAAGGCAAGGCACCGATTGCCCTTGATGGTCAGTTTGATGCCATCTTTGTTGGTGGTACTGGCGGTAACATGCAGGAAATTTTTGACTGGTGTGAGGAACTCTTGGTGCCTGGTGGGCGTCTGGTGCTCAACTTTATCCTCTTGGAAAATGCCTTGGAAGCAGTTACTATTGCTGAACAGATGGCTTGGGATGAGCTAGAGATGGTGTCGTTACAGGCCAGTCGTTGGACAGGGCTAGGTAAGGGGCATTACTTTAAGCCTCAAAACCCAACGATTATTGTGTCTTGTCAAAAAGCACAAGAAGCTTAGAAAGGAGCGTTTATGTCAATTGTTCATTTTGTCGGAGCAGGACCTGGTGATGTGGATTTAATTACCCTTAAAGGCTATAAGCAGCTGTCACAGGCTGATGTGGTTATCTATGCAGGCTCTCTGGTCAATCCTGCCCTTCTGGATTATTGTAAAGAGGGAGCTGAAATCCATGATAGTGCCAGCATGCACTTAATGGAAATCATTGATGTGATGGAGGCAGGGGTCAAGGCTGGTAAGGAAGTCGTGCGCTTACAGACTGGAGATTTTTCGATTTATGGTTCCATTCGAGAACAGACCGAGGAGATGAAAAAGCGCGGTATTCCTTTTGATTGCACCCCAGGTGTCAGTTCATTTCTGGGCGCGGCTTCAAGTATTGGGACGGAGTACACGGTACCAGAAGTTTCTCAGAGCGTGATTATCACGCGAATGGCTGGCCGGACACCTGTGCCTGATCAGGAATCCTTAAGAAGCTATGCCCAACACCGTACTTCCATGGCGATCTTCTTATCCATTCACGGGATTGATAAGGTTGTTGAGGAACTGGTGGCGGGAGGCTACCCTGAGACGACGCCGGCTGCTGTGATTTACAAGGCTACCTGGCCAGAGGAACGAAAGGTTTTTGGCGCCTTGCAAGATATTGCTCAGAAAGTTAAGGAAGCAGGAATTAGTAAAACGGCTTTAATTTTGGTGGGTGATTTTCTGGGGCAGGAGTTTTATTACTCCAAACTCTATCACGAGGAATTTGAACATGAGTTCCGCCACGGGAAAAGTAGCCATGCTAAATAAAGTTGCCATTGTCGCTCTCACGCCGACAGGTAAGGCCACTGCCTTAACCCTGCAAAAGGGTTTGGGAACGGGTCTGGTGTATACCCTGCCGAAATTGGCGGATGACGAGACGCTGGCCTTACAGGGGAGTCCTGTTCAGGCCATTGCTAAGCTCTTTAAGGAGGTTGATGTTCTCATCTGTATCATGGCGACAGGGATTGTCGTGCGCGCTATTGCACCTGTGGTGTTGGATAAGGCAGCAGACCCTGCGGTCATTGTTATGGATGAGAAAGCGACGAATGTGATCAGCCTATTGAGTGGTCATCTGGGCGGCGCTAATGAGCAAACCTTAGCGATTGCTCGTTTGATGGGGGCGAATCCTGTTATCACGACAGCTACTGATGTTCAAAATGTGGTGGCTTTGGATACCTTGGCCAAGTCGGTCAACGGCTGGCGAGATGACCTCCGCCCTCTGGTCAAGCCCTTTAACAGCTACCTCGGCAATCAGCAGCAGGTCTATTTCTATCAAGAAAAGGCTTGGGTGACAGACACACGAGGTTTGACGGTTATCACCGCTGAAGCGCTAGAGGATATTTTAGAGGGAACGGCTCCACTCATTATCCTAACGACCCGTCCCATTTCAGAAGTCAGGGAAAATGTGGCGGTCATCTACCCCAAACCTTATCTTCTAGGTGTTGGTGCACGTAAGGCAGTATTGCCTGAGGTTTTTCAAGAAGGGTTTGAGCTCTTTTGCCAGCAAGAAGGGATTTCCCCTCAGGAAATTGCTAAGATTGTCAGTATTGATGTCAAAAAACAAGAAGAAGCCATTCTGTCTCTGGCGTCAAGCCTCGGCTGTCCCTTTGAGACTTTTACTAAGGAAGAGCTTCTTTTGGTTGCTGACAAGTACCCGCAGTCAGCCTTTGTCAAGCAGACGGTTGGGGTTGGCAGTGTTGCTCTTGCCAGTGCAGATTTTGCGAGCAATGGTCAGGTGTTGACGGATCGTTTCGCCAAGGATGGCTGTACCTATGCTCTGGCCAAGGCTACTGTCATTGAGTTGGGGAGTAGGTGACTGGAGAGGTAGTGACATGCCTATCCAAACTCGTTTCCATAAGTCGGTCAAAGAATCTGCTGGTATTATTACGTTTTTATCAGAGAATCAGGAGCTTGAGTCTTTTTAAAGAGAGCGCCATCAGATTTGGTTCGTTTGAGCTTAGAGTAATCATCAGATTAAATCATGGCTCTCGTGATAGATTGCTATAATAACAAGTTTTAGAAATAAAGGAGAATAAGATGTTATACGTTATCGGCTTAGGCCCCGGTAAAGAAGAATTGATGTCGCGCGAAGCACTTGAGGCGCTTGAGGATTGTGAGATTGTTGTTGGCTATTCCACCTATATGCGTTTGATCCGTCATTTGGTCAAGGACAAGGAGCATGTCACCACAGGCATGCGTCATGAAATTGAGCGCTGTCAAAAGGCTATTGATTTGGCACTTGAGACAGGGAAAAATGTCGGCGTGGTCTCTAGTGGTGACGCTGGCGTTTATGGTATGGCTGGTTTGATTTTGGAACTTTTAGGGGATAACAGTGAATTGGATGTTAAGGTGGTTCCAGGGATTACAGCTAGCCTTGGGGCTGCAGCTGTCATGGGAGCTCCTTTGATGAATGACTTTTGTCACATTAGCTTGAGTGACTTGATGACCCCTATGTCTGTGATTGAAAAACGCCTGCATGCAGCTGCTAAAGGTGACTTTGTCATCTGCCTTTACAATCCGAGAAGTAAAGGGCGTCCAGATCATTTGGCCAAAGCCTTGTCCATCATTTCAGAATACAAGTCAGAAGACACTATCGTTGGTATTGGTAAAGATATTGGCCGAAAGGATGAGACTTATATTTTAACTACCATCAAAGATTTAGATGAGTCCTTGGTGGATATGACGACTATTATCATTGTTGGTAACAAGGAAACCTATGTCAAAAACGGTCGCATGATTACACCGAGAGGCTACACCCTATGATGAAGCTATTGTTGGGAGGAACGTCAGACAGTACAGATATTCTAGCCTTGCTCAATGAGCTGGAGCTGTCTGTTACCACCTCTGTCGTCACCGATTATGGCAAGCATTTGGCTTCCAAATTTGGTCAGCCAGTGATTCAAGGGCGGTTGACTGCTGAGGACATGGTAGCCTTCATTCAAGCCAACGGTGTTGATGAAATTATCGATGCCACCCACCCCTTTGCGGATATTGTGTCCAAGGAGGCGATTAGAGCGGCAGAGCTAGCTGGGGTATCCTATGTGAGGTTTGAACGTCAGGCAACTCTTGACTTGAGCGGGGCTATTGTCGTTCATTCTACCGAAGAGGCCATTCAGGTTATGAGGCAAAAGGGTTACAAGACGGTTTATCTAGGGACAGGCAGCAAGACCCTGCCGCTCTTTGTTGAGGGCTTGCCTAATAGCCGTATCGTGGTGAGGGTCTTGCCAACCTCGGAAGTGTTGCTGGCGTGTGAGCAATTGGGGTTGGTAGCTGATCAGATTGATGCCATCAAGGCTCCCTTTTCCAAAGAATGCAACAAGGAGTTGATCCTGCGCTCCAAGGCGGAGGTCTTTGTGTCCAAGGAGAGCGGTAGTGTCGGTGGCATTCGTGAAAAAATTGATGGTTGCCTGGAGCTGGGAATTGATTGTATCATCATTGCCCGCCCCTTGGTTGACTACCCGCAGAGTGTATCAACGTTAGAAGAATTGCGTGCCTATTTGGCTTAGAAAAGAAGGGAATAAGATATGACAGGTTTAGTCACTTTATTAGGAGCTGGTCCTGGTGACCAGGAATTGATTACTGTGAAGGGTGCTCGTCGTCTAAAAGAGGCAGACGTTCTGGTCTATGATCGGTTGATTAACCAGGACTTGTTTAAGTATCTTAAGCCTGATTGCGAGACCATTGACGTTGGGAAGCAACCTGGGATGCCGTGTGTGCGCCAGGATGAGATCGAGGCGATTTTGATTGAGAAGGCCAGAGAAGGCAAAGCTGTCGTGCGGTTGAAGAGTGGAGATCCCTACATCTTTGGTCGTGGCGGTGAAGAAGCCTTGAGTCTTGTTGAGGCTGGTATTGATTTTGAGGTTGTTCCTGGGGTGAGCTCGGCTGTGGCTGGCTTAACCTATGCGGGGATTCCGATGACCTTCCGTGATGTGGCGACGAGTTTTCATGTTTTTACAGGGCACCTCAAGGATGAGACCGAACAGTTAAACTGGGAAGCCATTGCTCAACTCAAGGGCACCTTGGTCTTTTTGATGGGCATGAAAAACTTAGCAACCATCACGTCAGAGTTGTCTAGCCGTGGCTTTTCATCTGAGACGCCTGTGGCTGTGATCGAATGGGCGACCCATCCTCAGCAGCGTTCAATTTATGGGACACTATCGACCATCACAGAGCTTGTGGCTGAGCATGGCTTGACAGCACCGAGCATCATTGTGATTGGCGATGTGGTTTCCTTCCGCCAGCAGTTAAACTTTCATGAGCACCTGCCCCTATCTGGTCGCCAGATTTTAATCCAAGCGTCTCCGACAGGCAAACTGCCTCGTCTCCTCAAGGATGATGGGGCAAACCTAGTGACCTTCCCAGGTCGAAACAAGGTGAATCCTTTCCCTTTTAAGCTTCCTGATGTAACAACTCTTGATGGCCTTTTGGTGGCGGATTGGCAGAGCTGGCTTCTCTTTTTAGAGGCTCTTAAAGCGACAGGACAAGACTTACGAGCTTTAGGGCATGTGAAGGTCGTTGCGGTAGGCCAACACACTTCTAAGGCGATGGGAGAGTCAGGTTTAATTCTTTATGCCAAGGGAGCTCACATTCACGGTGAGGACTTGGTTGAAACGTTGGCCAACGAAACCGGTAACTGGTACATTTTAGCACCTGACTATAAGCAGGCGGCCGTCCGTCGTTTTTATGAGTTACCTGTCCTTGTGACCCACACTGTCGATTTTGATGATGACTTGCCTGATTTATCGGAAGTGGAGCTAGAGGCGATTTGCTTGCCAAATTCTCTAGCGGCAACCAATTTTGTTGCCATGGCAGAGGAGCTAGAGGTTAAGCTTAACCATCTGCCGATTATTGTTATGGGTGAGACCACTAGGGCCGTTATTGAGCAAGCAGGCTATACAGAGATTATTGAGACAGACAAGCCGACCATTGCGGCCATTCGTGACAAGTGCCGCCAGCTGTTGACAGAGGAATAAGCGGATGACAAAAGCCATTTTAGTAGTGAGTTTTGGGACGACTTATCCTGAAACTCGGCAAAAAACGATTGAAGCCTGCGAGCAAGTTATTCAAGCACGCTACCCAGATTATGCGGTTTATAGAGCCTTTACCTCAGGTGTGGTGATTCGTCGGATCAAGGCCAATGAAGGGCTGGATATTCCTAATGTTATGCAGGCTTTGGAGCAAATGACCTCAGAAGGTATTAGAGAAGTCTATATTCAGCCCTTGCACATCATTATCGGCGGAGAATACGACAAAATTCTCAAGCAATCAGAGGCGTTTGTCTCCAGTTTTGATGTACTCAAGGTCGGGAAGCCACTCTTGTATAGCCAAGAGGATTACAAGAGGGTCAAGGCCCTTCTCCTCAACCGCTATGGACGTTTTGGCCCAAAAGCTGCGAGTGTCTTAATGGGACATGGCAGCCAGCACTATGCTTTTGTAGCTTATGCGGCTTTGGATCACATGTTGCAGGGGACAGCTGTTCGGATGGGGTGTGTGGAGAGCTATCCTTCTGTTGAATTGATTGAAGAGCAACTGCGTCAGACTGGGGTGACGGATATTCATTTGGCGCCCTTTATGTTAGTAGCTGGTGACCATGCAACCAATGACTTGCTGTCGGATGAGGACGATTCTTGGAAAACCTACTTTGAACGTCGTGGCTACACTGTCATTCCCCATCTGGTTGGCTTGGGAGAATACCCTGAAGTACAGGCGCTCTATCTGGAACATCTAAATGATATAATTGGTTAGGAGGACATTATGGCGACATTTTACGGCATTGGCATCGGACCAGGTGACAGCGAGTTGGTCACTGTCAAAGCCAGTCGGATGCTCAAGCAACTTGATATTCTTTACACACCAGAAGCTAAGAAAAACGACAAGAGCTTGGCCCTTAGTATTGCAGAGCCCTACCTCAGTGAGCACTTGCAAATCAAGCAACGGCATTTTCCCATGGTGCGTGATCGCTCTTTGAAAGAGGGCCAATGGCAATCAATTGCAGAGGAAATAATCGCTGATGTCCAAGCGGGAAGCAATGTTGGCTTTATCACTCTTGGTGATCCGATGGTATTTAGTACTTATGCTTATTTGTTAGAGATTATCGGGGATCGTATTGAGACCAAAACCATTCCAGGCATTACCTCTTACAATAGCATAGCGTCTGAGGTTGGCGTGCCTTTGGTCATGGATGAAGAATCCTTTGCAGTGGTGCCTGCTACCGCAGGCTTGGAACGTCTGGAGGCTGCCTTGTCCTTGCATGAGACAGTTGTTATCATGAAGGTGGCCAATTACCTGCCAACTATTTTGCCTCTATTAGACAAGCACGGGCTTTTGGACACGACGATTTTGGTTAGTCATGCTAGCACAGATAGGCAAGACGTTCGCCGTGGGGTGAGGGATCTTTCCTTCGATGAGAAACTGTCTTATTTTACCACACTGATCGTTAAGCAACCTTAAGGAGGCTATGATGAAACACAAATTATCTCTTATCATTTTATTGTTACTGTTAGTTGTTATGAGTGGTCCGTCAGTATCAGCTATGCACATCATGGAAGGCTACTTACCTCTCGTTCACTGTCTGTTGTGGTTTGCCTTATTTTTGCCGTTTTTCATCTACGGGGTGGTTAAGCTTCGTCGGGTGATGATTGAACAACCTACTCAGAAGGTTTGGTTAGCCTTGTCAGGTGCGTTTGTTTTTATTTTATCAGCCTTGAAAATCCCATCTGTCACAGGCTCAACCTCTCATCCAACCGGTGTTGGTTTTGGGACAGCCATGTTTGGTCCTAGTGTCATGGTAGTTTTAGGTACCATTTGCTTACTCTTTCAAGCCTTGTTTTTGGCTCACGGAGGATTGACGACTTTAGGAGCTAATGGCTTTTCAATGGCAGTTGTAGGGCCTTTTGTCGGTTATGGCATCTACCGTCTCGTTCGCCGTTTTGGGGTCAATAAAAAGGTGGCTATCTTCTTATGTGCTTCCTTGGCTGATTTGGCCACTTATTTGACCACTTCCCTGCAACTGGCGATTGCTTTTCCAGATGGCCAAGCAGGGGTTTTGGGGGCTGCAATGAAATTCATGGGGGTCTTCATGGCTACTCAGGTGCCAATTGCCATTATTGAAGGTCTCTTGTCAGTGGTGCTTTATAACTTGGTGAGCAACTATTCTAAAGAAGTGGAGGTCTTTTCCGCATGAAAAAGCAGAACCTATTCTTGCTCCTTAGTTGTGTCTTTATTGTGTTAGCGGCCTTTTGGTTAGCGCCTGAACAAGCTGAATTTGGCGGTTCAGATGGTGGTGCTGAAGCAGCTATTACCGAAGTTCGTCCAGACTACGAACCATGGTTTGCCTCTCTTTATGAACCAGCCAGTGGTGAGATTGAGAGTCTGCTCTTCACCTTGCAAGGCAGTATTGGTGTGGGGATTATTACCTACATCATTGGTTATCATAAAGGAAAGAAAACGCATGCTCATCTTTGATTATTATGCCTACCGCAACCGTTGGGTAGGTGTCAATCCAAAGATTAAAGTGTTGCTCTATGTGCTGTCGCTAGGGATTTCATTTTCTGGAATCCTTAGCTGGCAGCTGGGGCTACTCAGTGTCTTGGTGCCGTTGACGCTCTATGTGGGACGTATCCATTGGCGGAGTTATGTCAAGTGGGTCGCAGTATCTGTTCCCTTTGTTTTTATCAGTTTAGTAACCATTTTATTCAGTATCAGTAGGACGCTACCGGCTGAGACCTTATGGTCATGGCGGTTGGGAAGTTATGTCTTGAGCATTGAGCCAGCGGCCTATCAGGAGACTTTAGCCCTATTGGTTCGGGTCTATGTGAGTTTGGCAGCGACCTTCTTTTTGACCGTGACAACACCTTTTCCACAACTGATTAGCCTCTGTCGTAAGGCACATGTTCCTAAAGAGCTGATTGAATTGGTAGTCTTGATGTACCGCTTTATTTTTATGTTTTTACATGAGTTTCTGGTCATGCGAGACACTTTGGATTTGAAGTTTGGTTTTGGTGGTGTCAAGCAGAGTTACCAGACCTTGGGCTTGTTGTCAAGTCAATTGTTTACTAGATTGATACAAGCAAATCAGCATGTGGTTGAGATGCTAGAGATACGGTTTGATCAGTAGGGGATGAGAATGTTAGCAGTAGAACAAGTGACCTATTCTTATAACCCTTCTTTCGGGCATGCCCTCAATGAGGTGAGTATGACCTTTGATAAAGGAGGGATTATTGGTATTTTAGGGGCCAATGGGTCTGGTAAGTCGACCCTGATGAAGGTCATCATGGGGCTTTACCGTCCCCAGAGTGGCCGAGTGCTCTATGAGGGCGCTGGACTGAGTTACCGAAAAAAAGACCTTTATGCTTACCGTCAGGATGTCTGTATTGTGTTTCAGGATCCAGAGCAACAGCTCTTTTATGCGCTGGTTGAGGATGATGTAGGCTTGGCGTTGAAAAATCTAGGCTACCCAGCGGAAGTCATTGAGCAGCGTGTGGCAGAGGCCTTAGACGCCATGCATATTCAGCATTTGGCCAAGCGACCGATTCAGTACCTGAGTTTTGGTCAGAAAAAGAAGGTTGCGATTGCAGGTGCTGTCGCTCTCAAGCCCAGCTACCTCTTGCTCGATGAGCCGACGGCTGGGCTGGATCCTAAGGGGCGCTCGCATATGATTCGATTGATGAAAAAGCTGGTTCAGCAGGGGACAACCATTATTTTGACCAGTCATGATATGGATTTGATGTATGACTGTTGTGACTACACTTATGTGCTTCATCAAGGGCAGCTGATCCTTGAGGGTGAAAAAGACACGGTCTTTTTAAACAGGGACTTGTTAGAGAAAGCGCGCTTAGGTGTGCCGTGGTTGGTGCGTCTCCATCAGGAGCTCGGTCTGCCACTCTGCTCTAGTGAAGATGAATTTTTTGAAAGGATGGGAAATGGCAATGGCAAAATCACTCATGGTTCAAGGGACAGCTTCTGATGCAGGAAAGAGTGTGATTGTAGCAGGGCTGTGTCGGATTTTCAGACAGGATGGCTTATCGGTCGTACCGTTTAAGTCGCAAAATATGGCGCTTAATTCATTTATCACCAAAAAGGGGGATGAAATGGGACGGGCTCAGGTCTTTCAAGCTGAAGCTGCCAAGGTCGAGCCTGATGTTCGCATGAACCCTGTCCTTCTCAAGCCGACATCGGATCGAAAGTCCCAGGTTGTCTTTATGGGCAAGGTTTTGGCAGATATGGATGCGGTGACCTATCACGAGTTTAAGCAGGAGCTCTTGCCTAAAATCAAGGTGGTCTATGAAGAGTTGAGCCAGGAAAATGATGTGATTGTTCTGGAAGGGGCGGGTAGTCCAGCTGAAATCAACTTGAATGATCGCGATATTGTTAACATGGGGATGGCTCGCTTGGTGGATGCTCCAGTTATTTTAGTGGCTGATATTGATAAAGGCGGGGTCTTTGCATCAATTTACGGCACCATTCAGCTGATTCCAGAAGAGGATCGTCACCGCATCAAGGGGGTCATTATCAATAAATTCCGTGGGGATGTTGCCCTCTTGCAATCAGGCATTGATATGATTGAAGCATTGACCCAGGTGCCAGTTATCGGTGTTGTGCCTTATGCTCAGCTGGATTTGGATAGTGAAGATAGTGTTGCCTTGGTGGAAAAGAGTCGCCGTTTTGATCGTAAAAAAGACTTGGATGTGGCGATTGTCTGCCTCAAGCGTATGTCTAATTTTACCGATTTCCATAGTTTGGAAATTCAACCAGACGTCTCCGTGCGCTATGTCATGCCGGGAGATGCCATTGGTCAGCCCGATCTCTTGATTTTACCAGGTAGTAAAAATACAATTGAGGATATGGCTTACCTGCGTCAGTCAGGCTTGGAAGAGGAAATCAAAGAGAGCTTAAGTCGAGGCAGTCGGATTTTTGGGATCTGTGGGGGGTATCAGCTCTTGGGGAAAAAACTTTCAGATCCCTTGCATGTTGAGTCCAGCATTGATGAGATAACAGGGCTGGGCTTACTGGAGACGGAGACCATTTTCCGAGCGGTTAAACGGACAACCCAGGTGCAGGCTGACCATGCGGGTCATTGCTTAGACGGTTATGAAATCCACATGGGAGAGACTATTCTGGCTGAAGGGGTTGAGCCGTTCTCCTGCATTCGTCTGCAAAATGGTGAAGAGACCGAACGATTTGATGGAGCGATTGGGCACGATGGCTTGGTTCAAGGCACTTACCTGCACGGGGTCTTCGATAACTTGGCCTGGACCAGGGACTTTTTGAACCAGCTACGACAAGCCAAAGGACTTGAGCCTATTGAAGGGCAGACCCTGACCATCGACGACTTTAAGGATAAGGAATATGACAAGTTGGCAGATATTGTGAGGGCTTCTGTCGATATGGACAAGCTCTATGCTATTTTAAATCAGAGCATCTAGGAGGCGACGAATGAGGATTTATACCAAATATGGTGATACAGGCTTTACCCGGCTTTATGGAGGTGATCGTGTGTCCAAGACCCATTGCCGCGTGGAGGCTTATGGGACTATGGATGAGGTGTGTTCGCTCTTGGGACGGATTGTGTCAGAGATGAGGGACTACCCTGCTCTGGATGATTTAAGGGAAGAATGTGAGGAAATCCAGCAACACCTCTTTGATTGTGGGAGCGATTTGGCAACGCCAAGGGAGTTGCGTCCCTACAAGCAAGAAGAGGCCAATGTGACCTGGTTGGAGGAGAAGATGGATGCCTATATTCCGATTCCAGAAGCCTTGGCTTATTTTATCATTCCTGGGGGGCATCCTCTGGCCAGTTCCTTTCACATGGCCAGAACCATGACCCGTCGCTTAGAGCGTAAAATGGTGGCCGTCATTGAAGCTCAAGAAGCGATCAATCCCATAGGTCTCAAGTACATCAACCGCTTGTCTGATTATTTCTTTGTCATTGCCCGCTTGGTGAACCATCGTTTGGGGGTGCCAGATACAGTCTACAAGCGGAGTGCTAAAATTTTTAAATCTCGTCAAACAAAAACAGGAGAGTAGCATGTATCCAGTCATGATCAATATTAGTGGGAAACGAGTGGTAGTGATTGGAGGCGGCAAGGTTGCCTCACGTAAAATCAAGCACCTCTTGGCCGAGAAGGCGCTGGTGACCATTGTCAGCCCAACCCTACATGAGAGCATTGAGCCCTCAACAGTAACTTGGGTGGCTAGAGAATATCAAAAAGGTGATTTGAAGGATGCCAAATTGGTCTTGGCCTGTACAGACCAAGAGACTGTTAACCGTCAAATCATGGCGGATGCTGCCCCTTGTCAGTTGGTTAATAATACGGGGGATAAGCACTTTTCAGATTTTTACAATGTGGCCGTTGCCCCAGCCAAGGATTTTTCGGTGATGATTTCAACTAACGGGCTGTCTGCTGCTAGAGCCAAGGAAGTTCGTCAGAAATTGCAAGCGATATTAGAAGATTTATAGTGAGGATAGCCCATGTATTTGCTTTATGTTGGCTTAACCCATAAGCAGACCCCATTTTCGCTCTTAGAAAAGGTACATTTCTCTGATCAAGAACAAGAAGAAGCCCTGTTACGCCTCAAGCGGGAAAAAAGTGTGCTGGAAGATGTTATCATATCAACCTGCAATCGAACGGAGCTTTACCTAGTGGTGGATCAGTTGCATACTGGGCGTTATTATGCCAAACATTTTTTGGCCAATTGGTTTCAGCTTCCAGCGGAAGAGCTGGAACCCTATCTAGTGATGAAGGAGGCTGATACTGTTTTAGAACATTTGCTTCGGGTTTCAGTCGGCTTGGAATCTAAGATTTTGGGGGAAACCCAGATTTTAGGTCAGGTCAAACGCGCCTTTCAGCGGGCTAAGGAGGTTGGCACGACGGGCATGATGCTCAACGAAGTGGCTAGACGTGTCATTACCTTTGCCAAACGGATGCATGAGGTCTATCGGATTAATGCCCGCCCTATATCTATTGGATTAACAGCTATGCAAACACTCGAAGATTCTGGTTTTGATGTAGTAGGTAAGCAGATTGCTATCGTTGGTCTGGGAGAAATTGGTCAACTGGTGACCAAGTATGCCCTTCAAAAAGACTTTGGATCGATTGTTTTGGTCAACAGGACGCTGGCTAAGGCGGAGCCTTTTTTGACGGATCAGCGGGTAGTGGCTCACAGGTTTGAGCAGTTGGAAGAGGCTGTTGCCCAGGCTGATATCGTTTTTTCAGCAGTTAAGACCAGTGACTATATTATATTCCCACATATGCTTAAGCCGGGGGCCATTGTGTTTGACCTCTGTCTGCCACGGACAGTTCATGCGGGGACTGCCCTCAAGCTTTATACCATTGAGCACCTCACCAACCAGCTGGATGCCTACCAGGAGGAGCGCCAGCGAATTGCGCAGCAAATGACCCTAGAGATCGCTAAAGAGTTGCTTGCTTTTGATGATTGGCGCCAGCAGTTGGGGATCGTTCCCTTGATTCAGGAGATTCGTGAGAAAGGGTTGCGTATACAGGCTGCTGCTATGGAGAGCCTGCAGCGCAAATTGCCTGATTTGACCGAGCGTGAGCAAAAGCAGATTTCTAAGCACATGAAAGGGATTGTCAACCAGCTGATTAAGGAGCCGATTTTGCAACTCAAAGAGATGGCTGTCGGGGACAATTCCACCTATGACATTGCCTTGATTTGTAAGATTTTCGGCTTGATGCAGGAAGAGATTGGAGGAAGTGATGAAGACCATTAAGGTTGGTACTAGACAGAGCCAACTGGCCATGACCCAGACCCAACAGGTGGTGGATCGGCTCTTGGCGCATTACCCAGAGGTGAGCATTGAGTTGGTGCCCTATAAAACGACTGGTGATCGTCTAGTTCATGTTAGCTTGCAAGAAATAGGTGGTAAAGGGGTCTTTGTCAAGGACATTGAGCAGGCTCTTTTGGATGGGGTGATCGACCTAGCCGTGCATAGTCTTAAGGATATGCCTGCTCGTTTGGCTCCGGGCTGTTGTCTGGCGGCCATTCCTGAGCGTGAGGATGTCAGAGATTGTCTCATTTTTGGTCAAGCGGGGCTGAGCCTTGAGACCTTACCAACAGGTGCAGTTATTGGTACTAGCAGCTTGAGGCGACAGGCACAGCTAAAAGCCTTACGACCAGATTTGGTGTTTAGTCCTCTGAGGGGCAATATTGACAGCAGGATCAAGAAGGTTCAGGAGGGTCAGTACGATGCCATTGTTTTAGCCATGGCTGGGCTCAATCGTATGGGCTGGACCAGTAAAGACAAAGACTTGTATCTGGAGCCTCTGCCAACAACGGCTTGCTTACCAGCTATTTCTCAGGGTGCTCTTGGGATTGAATGCCGTGAAGCTGATCTAAAGCTTCGTCAGCTTTTAGGTATCCTTCATGATGAGGTGACAGCCAGCTGTGTCGGGCTGGAGAGAGAGGTTCTGGGCTTGATGGCGGCTGACTGCACCTTCCCGATTGGTGCACTAGCGACTCCTCTTGCAGACGGTTATGACTTACAGGTTATGTTAGCAGACAAGGAGCAGCGTTGCTGTCGTGTCCGTGTCGCTGGTCCGGGTGTTGATTTAGCTGAGCAAGCTGTTGCAGACTTGACAAGACAAGGAGCTGTTGGCATAAGATGACCAAGTTCGTGATAATAACTAGAGAGCAGGCTCTTGCCACAGACCTTGAGCAGCGCTTGGTTGCTCAAGGCTATACGGTGGCTCATTTGCCCTTAATTGCCTGTGTTGCTAATCCTATTCCAGAAAGGGTCTTAAAAGTAGTGCCTCTTGCGGATTGGGTCTTTTTCACCAGTGCTGTTGCCGCAGAGTGTTTTCAGACTTGTCTTCGCCCCCATCATCGCATTGCAACGATTGGTTTTCAGACCAGCAAGGCAGTGGAGGCGCTTGGTTATCCGATTACTTTTGAAGCGAAAGGGAATTATGCCCGTGATTTTTTGGAGGAATGGCTGGCGCTTGGCCTGTCTAGGCAGACCATTCTCTTGCCTCAGAGTAGCCTGTCCAATCCCTTGATGGCTGAGGTCTTGGTAGAGCAGGGGCATGAGGTCTTGGCCTTTCCCATGTACGAGACCAGACCTAATGTTGCGGGTCAGTCACAAGTATCAGCCTATCTTAAACAGCCAGAGGTGATTTGGACCTTTGCTAGTCCATCGGCTTGGGAGAGTTTTTATCAAGTGGCGACTCGTTTACCAGAAACCCATGAGGTTGTTGTCATCGGTACGAGCACGGCTCAAGCCGTTCAGGCAGATGGTGTTCCAGTAACCGCCATGCCTGTATTTCCCAGTGTTGAACAGATGGTTCAACTGATTATTGACAGAAGGAGAGTCTAACAGATGTTCACTAGACACCGCCGTTTAAGGCGTTCATCAGCCCTAAGAGACTTGGTCAGAGAGACAGAGTTAAGGACGGATGACCTGATTTACCCCCTTTTTATTAAGGAAGGCTTAAGCCAGAAGCAAGAGGTTTCCTCGATGCCAGGTGTTTTTCAACTGCCTTTGGCAGAGGCGATTGCAGAGGTTGAGGAAGCTAGTCGCTTGGGACTCAAGGCCATCATGCTCTTTGGTATTCCTAACCAAAAGGATGCCATCGGTAGTCAAGCTTCGGCACCAGATGGCATTGTTCAGCAAGCGCTTAGAGCTCTAAAAGCGGCCTGTCCAGAGGTTTTGTTAATTGCTGATACCTGCCTCTGTGAATTTACCAGTCATGGTCACTGTGGTGTTCTGGATGGGGAAGAGGTTGATAATGACCGCTCCTTGGAGCGTTTGGTTGATGTGGCTGTTAGTCAGGCCAAGGCGGGAGCAGATATTATTGCCCCTTCAAATGCTATGGATGGCTATGTTGCAGCCATTCGTCAGGGCTTAGATCAGGCTGGTTATGCCCATATCCCGATCATGTCTTATGCTGTGAAATTTGCGTCAAGTTTTTATGGCCCCTTCCGTGACGCTGGTGAAAGTGCTCCAGCCTTTGGCGATCGCAAAACCTACCAGATGGACCCAGCCAATCGGCTAGAGGCCCTGCGTGAGGCAGCGAGTGATGAGCGTGAGGGCGCTGACTTTCTCATGGTTAAACCAGCTCTGCCCTTTTTAGACGTCATTAGAGAAGTCAGACAGCAGACGGCCTTACCCTTGGTAGCTTATCATGTCAGTGGTGAGTATGCGATGATTAAGGCAGCAGCTCAAGCAGGGTGGCTTGATGAAGCTGCGGTGGTCAAAGAGAGCTTGACTAGCATTAAGCGGGCAGGTGCAGATCTCATCATCACCTATTTTGCCAAGCAAATCGCCCAAGAGTGGCAGACAAAGGAGGACAGATGAACCTAGAGCAATCTCAGCAAGCCTTTGAGGCAGCTAAGCAAATTTTCCCTGGTGGGGTCAATAGTCCTGTACGTGCTTTTGGAGCTGTTGGGGGAACACCGCGCTTTATTGACCGTGCTAAGGGGGCTTACCTCTACGATGTTGATGGGAACCGCTACATTGATTATGTGCTATCCTGGGGGCCGATGATTTTGGGACATGCCCATGACGAGGTGGTGCAAGCGGTCAAGACCAGTGTCGACAAGGGAACCAGTTACGGAGCACCTAGCCCCTTGGAAACCCGCCTAGGGCAACTGCTCAAGGAGCGCTTGCCCTATCTCGAACGGTTAAGGATGGTGAGTTCAGGGACAGAAGCGACCATGAGTGCTATTCGCTTGGCGAGAGGAGTGACCAAACGGGATAAAGTGATCAAGTTTATCGGCTGCTATCATGGTCATAGCGATGCCTTCTTGGTGGCGGCTGGATCTGGCTTGGCTACTTTTGGACAGCCTAATTCTCCAGGTGTGCCGATAGGCACAGCGGCAGACACCATCACATTGCCCTATAATGACCGTGAAGCGCTGAGGGCTTGTTTTGAGGCTCATGGTCAGGACATCGCAGGTCTGATTATTGAAGGGATTGCTGGCAATATGGGGCTCATCCCAGCAGATGAAGCCTTTATAAAGGACTGTCGTGATCTGACCAGACAATACGGTGCCCTCTTCATTCTCGATGAGGTGATGACTGGTTTTCGTGCCCATTATGGCGGTGCAGCTGCTGTTTATGGGATTGAACCTGATTTAGTTTGTTTGGGCAAGGTGGTCGGTGGCGGCTTTCCTATGGCGGTTTTTGGGGGTAGAAAAGTCTACATGGATCAGATTGCTCCACTGGGAGCTGTTTATCAGGCGGGAACCTTGTCTGGCAACCCGATTGCGATGACGGCCGGTTATGAAACCTTATCCCGTTTAAGCCCAGAGCTCTTTGACCAGATGGAACAGCAGGTCAAAACCCTCTGCCAAGGCCTGCGAGAACTGGCGGCAAAACACCAGGTTCCGATGCAGGTTGTTCATCGAGGGACCATGTTCGGCTTTTTCTTTAATGACCATCCTGTTCGTCAGTTTTCTGATGCAGCAGCTAGCGACCACGCCCTCTTTGCAAAAGTTCACCAAGGATTGTTAAAGCGTGGGATTTATTTAGCGCCTTCACAATACGAGGCCAATTTTATCTCTGCAGCCCATAGCTCAGAAGATATTGAAGAAACCTTAGTAGCCTTTGATCAGGTGTTAGGAGATTGCCATGGCTAAACTTGTCTTAGTGACGGGCGGTGCCCGCAGTGGCAAGTCTGCCTTTGCAGAGGCAGCGCTTTGGGACAAGCCTGATGTCTGTTATTTGGCGACAGGTCTGTCTCGACAGGACGATCCAGACTGGCAAGAGCGTGTCCGCCTGCACCAGCAACGGCGTCCTGAGGCCTGGGTGACCCATGAACAATACGCTGGTCTAGGGGAGTGGTTGCGCGGAGCTAGTCACCGCAACTATTTATTGGACTGTGTGACCATGTTGACCACAAACGTTCTTTTTGATACTGTGGCAGCCCAATGGCCAGATAAGATCACTCTTGATGAGACCTGCTTTTTGAGTCGTACCGAACAGGCGCAACTGTTGGAGCAACTCTTGTCAGAGTGGCAGTCGATTATTGCTAGCCTGCGTGATAAAGATGGCGAGGTCTACATTGTGACCAATGAAATTGGCTTAGGGATTGTTCCAGATACGCCCTTGGGTCGCTACTTCAGGGATGTTCTTGGGCAGGTCAATCAATTTTTAGCGAAGGAGGCAAGCGAGGTCTACCTAGTTATCTGTGGCCTTGCCCAGCGACTCAAATGATTTCAGCCCTGATTATCTATACGCAATTTTTTAGCCGTTTGGTGATTAACAAGTCTGTTGACTTGGAGCATTTACGAAAAGGTGTCCCCTACCTGTCCCTCTTTGGGTTATTACTGGGGTGCTTGACAGGAGGTGCCTATGCCCTCTTGGTGCTCGTGTTACCAGGTCCGATCGCTTGGGTCTTGAGCTTCGTCATTGATGTGCTCTTGACAGGGGGCTTTCATTTGGATGGCTTGGCTGATATGGCTGATGGGCTCTTTTCTTCCCGACATAAGGAACGGATGCTAGAGATTATGAAGGATAGCCGCATTGGCAGTAATGGGGTGCTGGCCTTGCTTCTTTATTACGCCCTAATGCTGATGAGCTACTCCTATCTACCAGACCCCAAGTGGTTGCTCATTGTCTGCCTATCGATGATTGGCAAGGCTGGATTGGCTCTCCAACTCTATCAGATGACCTATGCCCGTAGCAGTGGGGGGAGTGGGCAATTCTTTGCTGGAACACGTACGCGGGATATTGCTCTGGCGCAGGTCTTGCCGATCCTTGTGCTTTATCTCGGTTTTGGTCCCAAGGGCTTGTTGGCTTACCTTCTAGTTTTGGTCGGTGCTATCTTTTACCGATGGTTTGTTTATCGAAAAATTGATGGGCACACTGGCGACACTCTCGGTGCTTTTGTGGAACTTGCCCACATGCTTTTAGTGATAGGATTGATGTAATGACCCTTTATATGATGCGACACGGTGAAACGGATTATAATGCCCAGCGACGCTTTTATGGCAGCAGTGATGTTCCACTCAATGCCAAAGGACGACAGCAAGCCTTTGCCATGGCAGAGCAGGTGGCGGCTATCCCTATAGAGCGCGTTTATGTCAGCTCCCTCAGGCGCACACAAGAGACAGCAGAGCTGGTCTTTGGAGGAGCCTACGCTCTTGAGGTGGTTAAGGATTGGGATGAAAAGGGCTTTGGGGCCTGGGAAGGGCTGACCGCAGACCAAATCGAAGCTGCCTATCCCAGCCAGTGGCTCGCTTGGTTAGAACGTCCTTTTGACATTACCCCGCCAGCAGCCGAACCCTTTCATCGGTTTAGAGAACGCGTTCAAGCCGCTGCATGCGCTTTGAACCTAGGGTCATCTAGTGCCTCAGTGGCTATCGTTGGTCATTTGGGGGTCTTGCGCCTCTTGTATCAAGAACTGGTTGACCCAGCAGCTGTATTTTGGGAGATTGACTTTCCTCAAGGTCAGGTCATTTGCCTCCATCAGGACGACAAGGGACAGTGGTTGTGTCAGAGCTTGGCTGGAGTAAACTAGAGGTGCAGTCCTTACTCGGGGAACCTGTGTGACCAACGCATGACGCTTAGCGGTTGGCTGCTATTCCCTGACCATCTCAACGAACTATCCTGAACAGGTCTGTTCACCTCATCGGCGGGTTCTGCGTTGAATTAGCCTCTGTCGTCATATAACATTTAAGCTGCAAAAGATCGAGAGTTATCAGCTCATTTCGACATCCTTCAATCAGCTTATTTTGTTGGTTGAGCTGGTAGGTCAAACAGTGATGGAATAGCACTAAAGTGCCTGATAACTGCTGCCAAGCAATGCTGACATTGGGAAAAGACGCCTGCGGTTGTCTTGATTAACCAGCTAGAGGAAATAAAGGTGGAACAGCTGGTCATTTTAAGTTTCTCTGGTTTTTACCTAGAAATAGGGGGTAAGGATAAGATGAGTTCGGTTGACCGAGCCTTGTCCTTATTTTAGGGGCGCTAAGCCCTCAATTGCCCAAGGGTTAAAATGTTGATTTGATCAGTTTTTGACCTAGAAAACGTAGGTAAAAAGCTCGTTTTTAGGGTTCCCCCTTAGTCATTCACATCAATCAAGCTGAAGATGGGGGGGTGACGACACCACAAGTGATGGTATTAATCTCACTAAAGATAGATTACCCAAACGGTCATGTATCGCATAAGGCCTAAAAAGGCCCAGTTATCAGCGGTCATTTTGGTGCTTTTAGATTAGTCTCAAAAAAGGAGGAGATGAGATGTTTGACAAGATTCAAGACCAAGTTCCTATTGGTCAAGGCTTAAAGACCCGCAATCGTGTGGTTTTAGCTCCGATGACCCTCAGTGCTTGTGAGCCTGGTGGTTATGTTTCGCAAGCCGATATTGATTTTTATGAGCGGCGCTCCTTATCGGCAGGTCTCTTGATTACTGGTAGTGCCTATGTTCACCCGCAAGGGCAAGCCTTTGCGGACAGCTTCAGTGCTGCTGAAGATGACAAGATTGAAGGACTCTCGCGACTCGCTCAAGCCATGAAGAAAAATGGCTCCCTGGCTATTTTACAGCTCTACCACGGAGGGCGTATGGTAGCGCCTCACTTGATTGAGGGACAGCCAGTTGCACCCAGTGCTGTCAAGGCTGAACACGGCTATGTTGTTGAGCCTCGTGCCTTAAAACATCAGGAGGTAGAAGCTGTTTTAGAGGATTTTTTGGCAGCTACCAGACGTGCCATTGCAGCAGGTTTTGATGGTGTGGAGCTGCATGGTGCCAATACCTACCTCATCCAGCAATTTTTCTCTCCCCATTCCAACCACCGTCGTGATAAATGGGGGGGCAGCCTCAATAACCGGATGCGATTTGCTAAAACCCTCTTGAAAAAGACCAAGCAGTTGGCTAAGCAAGTTGGCCGTCCTTTTCTTGTCGGCTACCGTTTCTCTCCTGAGGAGATTGAAGAGCCAGGGATTACCTTGGCAGATAGCCTCCAGCTGCTGGAACAGTTGATTACTCTAGAGGTTGATTACCTCCATATATCGGCTAGTGCGGCCTTTCGCCCGTCTTTACGTCAAAAAGAAGCAGGCCCGCCGATTCTTCTTGACATTGTTAAGAAAATTAGAAACCGTGTGCCTCTCATCGCAGTTGGAGCGATCCAGACAAGACAGGATGCTCAGGCTGTTTTAGATGCTGGTGTGCCCTTGGTGTCCTTGGGGAGGGCCCTGCTCCTAGACCCTGACTGGACAGCCAAAGTCACAGACGAAGAGGCGACTGACCTCATTACGGTTTATCGTGATGAGTTGCAGGAACACCTCAAGTTACCAACCTCCTTTGTTGAAGACTTGAGAGATTACTTAGAAAATACTTATGAAGACTACCATATTTAGAAAGAAGGTTACCATGAAAAAAACATTAACTTGGCTCTTAGCAGTCACTGCCAGTCTTTGTTTGGCAGCTTGTCAACCCACCAAGGAGGCTTCGTCCAGCAAGGCAGACGCTAAAGATACTCTGGTCATGGCTTGGGGAGAAGACTTTGGGGATGTCAATCCTCATCGCTACAACCCTGATCAATTTGTCATCCAAGATTTGGTTTACGAAGGTCTGGTTCGTTATGGCGACAATGGCGTGATTGAGCCAGCCTTGGCCGAGTCCTGGGACATGAGTGAGGATGGTAAAGTCTACACCTTCCACCTGAGAAAAGCCCAGTTTTCTGATGGTTCTGATTTTACCGCAGATAATGTCAAGCGCAACTTTGATACGATTTTCTCCAAAGAAAACATCGGCAACCACAACTGGTTTGGTTTAACGGAACAGCTAGATAGTTATAAGGTTGTGGATAAACATACCTTTGAGCTAACCCTCAAGCAGGCTTACAGTGCCACCATGTATGACCTGTCCATGATTCGGCCGATTCGCTTCCTCGGTGATGCTGGTTTTCCAGATGGGGATGACACGGCGACCAAGAGCGTCAAGGCTCCTATTGGTACTGGTCAATGGGTCGTTAAGGATAAAAAAAGCAACGAGTACATCACCCTGGCTCGTAATGAGAACTACTGGGGCGACAAACCAGCTCTGAAAGAAGTCACAGTCAAGATTATTCCTGATGCCCAAACCAGAGCGCTGGAGTTTGAAGCGGGGAATCTGGACCTTATCTACGGCAACAGCCTGATTGGGTTGGATACCTTTGCCCAATATGCCAAAGACAAAGACACCTACACCACCGCTGTGTCACAACCCATGTCAACCCGTCTGCTCTTGCTAAATGCTAAGAACCCTGTCTTCCAAGATAAGCGGGTCCGACAAGCCATGAACCATGCCATGAACAAGGCCTCTATTGCCAAGGACCTCTTCCGAGGGACAGAAACCCCAGCGGATACGATTTTCTCTAAATCAACCCCTCACGCCGATGCGGGTCTGACTCCTTATGCTTATGATTTGGCTAAGGCAGAAGCACTGTTGGATGAGGCTGGTTGGAAAAAAGGCGCGGATGGTATCCGTGAAAAGGATGGTCAGAAAATGGTTGTTCACATGCCTTACATCTCATCTAAGGCAACGGACAAGGACTTGGGAGAGTATTTCCAAGGCGAATGGCGCAAAATCGGTGTTGACGTCCAGCTCAAGGCTATTGAAGAAGATGATTATTGGGCTAATGCCAAGTCTGGGGACTTTGACATGATGCTAACCTTCTCTTGGGGAGCACCTTGGGATCCTCATGCTTGGATGTCTGCACTAACCTCAAAAGCTGAGCACGGGCATCCAGAAAATATTGCGCTAGAATCCCTTCCTGTCAAGGCAGAAATTGACCAAATCATCAAGGCAACCTTGGTTGAGCCAGATGAGGAAAAAGTAGATGCGGGCTATAAAAAAGTGCTGACCCTCTTGCATGAGGAAGGGCTCTATATCCCAATGACCTACCAATCAGTGGTGTCTGTTTACCGTACAGGCGAGCTGGAGGGGGTGCGCTTCGCTCCAGAGGAGAATGCCTTCCCAGTGCGTTACATTAGTAAAAAATAAGAACTGCTCGTGACGAACAGGTATGGTCAGTGTAATAAGCAGTTTAGCCTCTTCCCTACTGTTACCAGACGAGGGATCAAGGCCTGGCAGTGCAAGGATGATCAAGCTAATCTATTTAGCTCCCAGGAATTGCAGGCCATTATACCGACACTCAAGTTGTACCTGTCCAGGTTATTAGTATAGGTCTTAGAAAGAAAAGAAGAAATGGTTCTATCTCGTCTCCTAAAGCAAGTGTTGTCCTTCTTAGCAGCCCTCTTTCTCATCTCAGCCTTAAGTTTTATGCTGACCAAGTTGACCTCAGCCAATCCTGCGGAGAACTACCTGCGGGTATCTAAAATCGCTATCACCGATGAAACGCTGAAACAGGCAACACTCCAGTTGGGATTGGATAAGCCTTGGTTGGAGCAGTACCTGCTCTGGGCCAGACGGGCTGTGGTCGGTGATTTTGGGGTCTCTTATGTCTGGAAGACACCTGTCTTACCTCTGGTGATAGATGGTTTCCTATCTACCCTGTCTCTTGGCTTCTTGTCTTTTTGTTGGGTACTCCTCTTTTCATTTCCTCTGGGGATCATCAGTGGTCTATATAAAGGTACTTGGCTGGACAAATTGATTCAGTTGCTGTCGTTTACAAGCGTGTCTTTACCTACTTTTTGGTTGGGCTACCTCCTGATGCTGGTGTTCGGTGTTTATCTGAAATGGGTGCCTGTGTCAGGGAAATCAGGAGCAGGTCATGCCCTGCTCCCCAGCTTAACCCTGAGTTTTTCCCTGATTGGTCAATACACGGCGCTTATTCGCCGGACAATTAGTGAACAACTGACCAGTGTCCATGTGGAAAATGCACGACTGAGGGGGGTCAAGTTACGCTTTATCATCAAAAATCATCTCTTGCCCAATGCCCTGCCAGCCATTACCACAGGGCTTAGCTTAACGGCTGTTCACCTGATGACAGGTGCTCTGATCATTGAGGAAGTCTTTTCTTGGAGTGGCTTAGGGCATGTCTTTGTTTACAGTTTGCAGACCATTGATTTGCCGGTTATTCAGGCCTGCATGTTGCTCTTTGGTAGCCTGTTTTTATTAAATAATGTCTTTAGCAAATGGTTGGCAAACTGGGTTGACCCGCGTGTGAGAAAAGGAAGGAGAAAACCGCATGGCTAAACGACTATTTTTGCCTGGCACATTGCTTATTTTTCTCTTCCTTATTGCCTTGATTGGCCCTGCCCTTGTTTCCCATGACCCCCAGTACATTGATGTGTCGCAAAAATTACTAGCACCAACTCGTAGCCACTGGTTTGGAACAGATCAGTTGGGGCGAGACATCCTGTCGCGTTTGGTGTCGGGAGCTCGTTTCTCTCTCTTTCTTGCCCTGATAATTACGGTGCTTGAGGTATCAATTGGTAGTCTAGTCGGGCTATTGGTTGGCTGGTATCAGGGGCGATTAGAAGACGGTTTTCTCTGGTTGGCCAATGTGGCCTCTGCTTTTCCTAGTTTTCTGCTTTCCCTAGCTGCAGCTGGGATTTTGGGCCAAGGGATTGTCAACATGATGGTGGCTATTGTCATGGTCGAGTGGATTTTCTATGCCCGCTTGGTCGCCAATCTTGTTAAAACAGCCAAACAAGAGGCTTATGTGATGGCGGCAGAAATGATGGGCATGTCAACCGGCCATATCCTTCGTTACCACATCTTCCCATTTGTTTACAAACCGATTTTGGTTTTGGCTCTGATGAATATTGGTAATATTATCTTGATGATTTCGAGCTTTTCCTTTCTAGGTATCGGTGTTCAGCCCAATATTACCGAGTGGGGCATGATGCTCTATGATGCCAGACCTTATTTTCGGACAGCTTCGTGGATGATGATGGCACCTGGTTTAGCGATTTTTTTGACCGTCTTATCCTTTAATGTCTTAAGCGATGCGGTTGAAGAGAAAGGATGGAAACACCTATGGAAGGGCTAATGATTAAAGACCTGACCCTGAGCTTTCCAGAAGGCCTGGTTCTCAAGCAGGTCAATTTGAGTGTGGCACAGGGGCAGGTGGTCACCATCATTGGGGAGAGTGGTTCAGGTAAAACGCTTCTGACCAAGCTTATGCTAGGGATGGTGCCTGAGGGAGCAAGGGTGACCGGTGAGGTGGTTTACAATGGTGTCTCCCTCTTGTCTTTGTCCCCCAAGGCTTTGCGTCCTTTTCTAGGTCGGCGGTTGGCCTATATGACACAAAATCCCATGGCCATGTTCAACCCTTTTCAAACAATCAGGGAGCATTTTATTGAGACCATCCTTAGTCATCGCTCCTGTTCGCGTCAGGAGGCTTTGGACATGGCCTTACAGGCCATGAAAGAGCTGCGCTTAGGCCATGCTGAAAAGGTATTACAGAGCTATGCCTTTGAATTGAGCGGGGGGATGCTCCAGCGTGTCATGTTGGCCATGCTGCTGTGTTTGGACATGGAGGTCCTGATTCTGGATGAACCAACGTCAGCCTTGGATGCCTATAATCGGGAAAATATGTTGCGGCTTCTAAGTGCTCTCAAGGCGCAAGGAAAAGCTATCGTGACAGTAACCCATGATTATGACTTGGCTCGACAACTAGGAGGAGAGATGGTGGTGATGGCTAAGGGTGAGCTGGTCGAGCGAGGACCAGCAGAGACGATTTTAACCCAGCCCAGCCACCCCTACACACAAGAATTGGTGCTGGGTAATCCTTATGAAAGGTTGGTGGAGAGATGATTGATTGCCAGCAAGTCTGTAAAACCTTTGGTGATAAGGAGGTGTTAAAGGATTGCCAATTGACCATTCAAAAGGGAGAAATCGTTGGTATTATGGGGGAGAGCGGCAGTGGCAAGACCACGCTAGCCAACCTGATCTTGGGGTTTGAGCAACCCAGCAAAGGGCAAATTCTTGTCGATGGTAAGCCCTACGATGTCCGACGAGATGGGGTTCGGATTGTGGCAGTTTTTCAAGACGCCTTTCACTCGGTCAATCCCTTGTTTACCATTGAGGACATCTTGAGTGAAGCCCTACCGAAACCACAGTGTCGCAAGAACTTGGTGACAGCCTTAGAAGATGTTGGTCTGGATGAGAGTTACCTAACCAAAACAGCGCGTCAGTTGAGTGGTGGGCAGCTGCAGCGGGTCTGTATAGCAAGGGCCCTTCTCTTGCGCCCTGAGGTCATTGTTTTTGACGAAGCCTTTAGCGGGTTAGATCCTCGGATCCAAGGGCAGCTGCTGTCTTTGATTTACCGTCTACAAGCCCAATATGGTTATACCTATGTCTTTATCGCCCATGATTTTCACCTCTGTTATGCCATTTGCCACCGTGTGGTGGTCATGTTTGATGGGCGAATTGTTGACGAAATCACAGAATTTACCAGTCCCCTTGTTGTCAAGCACCCAGCTAGTAAAAACCTCTTGATCGAAAGTCAGAATCCCAAGTATTCCAAGTGTCAGATTAGGAAAATGGTGATTCAGTTAGAGCAGGAGACACAACACTATGGAGAAAGAACATGAAAAAAACATTTGAAACACGCAAACTCTATTTTGGCTTCCCAGTCTTCTTTTTAGGCTACAAGGATGAGGTTCATGGTTACAACCTGACAACATCAAGTTCAGTCTATTCCTTAGGCAGCATGCTGGTCATGGCCATGCGTACCAAGGGGAATGCCATTACCCAAATCAGTAAATATGGTCACTTTACGGTTAATGTGCCGACCAAAGAACTTACCACAGCCTCTGAAATTGCAGGCTTCAACAGTCGGCAAGACAAGTTTGCCCTGACGGGCTTGACTTATGAATTGGGGGAAACCATCGATGCCCCTCTGGTCAACGAGTGCCCAGTCTCTATGGAGTGTCAAGTGATTGAGATGGTGGCCTGTGGGGCTTTGACCAATGTGATTGCCCGAGTAACTAGACGCGTTGTCGATGAGTCCCTGATTGATGATGACGGCGCCTTCAAGAGTCAGGAGTTCTCGCCTATTAGCTACATTGGGGATGGTGCTGCTAGACAGTACCGTTACTACAATGATGAGGCGATTCAAATGGGATCTATTATCAAAGAACTCCGCCGTCAGGACGAGGGAAAAACGCCATCATCAGACAAGGCGTAGTGTGAAAAGGAAGCACTTTCCTATACAGCTTTTATAGATACTCGTTTATCAAATTAAGTTGTCTATTTTGTAGTATCTCAGAAAAACTTGGTAGGGAGTTTGGTAATTGAGTGATTTCCTTGAGATTCGGTTGCGTTTGTCTGCGATAGGAGATAAAAATTCTTATTAAACAGAAATCCATCTGCTTAGGCAGTCCTTGTCGCCCAAGAGTCCGTTAGAATGCTCATTGAGTTAGAAAAAGAGCTTGAAAATCTTTATCCGCTACGCAGATAATTGTTCCATCACAGTCGTAAGTGAAGAGACTGGCTGCTAAATGAGTCATGTACTCTGTTAGCTGATTTGTCGAAAAGCGACTAGGATTGAAAGTCAAGCAAGCTAAACTATCTAGGACTTGGTTTCTAGAAAATCAACTCAGTGTTGGAATAGTCTTCCACATCAAGATAGTTTGCAGATTTCAAGCGAAAACTCAAGAAACTAAAGACTTGTAAATGGCGTATAGATCTAGACAGCAGAATTGAGAAACTGAATTGGCTTATTTGAGGTTGGATAAAATATTTTCCTTGATGGATATGAAAACTGTTACGGCAGTCATCAAGAAAGACTGAGAGCAAGGGTTAGAGTTGTTGTCTGGAAGCAGTGGAAGAAGAAATCCAAGCAAATTTATGAACTTCTTAATTTAGGAGTTCCAAAATGGATAGCTGATAAAGCATCTCTATCAATTAGTGACTCAGAAGTCAGTACTGAAACGTACCATATCAAAACCAGTCCTTGATAAACGTGGGCTGGTTTTTTACTTAGATTATTATCTAGAAAGACATGCCTTAAAAGCTAGTTGATGCACCGTGTGCTAGACTAGTATGTAAGGTGTTGTAAGAGAGGGTAGAGAATAGAATCTACTCGATTTTAATGAGGATAAAGAGATGCGTAGAAATTTCTAAAAGTTTTAGAGCTTTTTATTTTTATTGTTGATTACGAAAACCCCTATCCTTTTTGGACAGGGGCTGTAGATGCAATAAAAAGAAAGCTTTCCCATACAACGTTGTACCTTATTAATTAACCTTCGTTGGTTAACAGCAGCTTTCCCAATTATCGGCTCTGCTTCATTGCAGAAAGACAGTAAATGCCTTTAGAAAATGATACGTACTTAAACGTAGAGCCAATAATGGAGTATGCTGCGAATCAGTGCATTCCAAAATGACGTCACCACCTTACATCGAGGCGTGAAATCTACTAAAATTTAAGAACAAAGACCTGACTTAAAGCTTAAAAGCTTATCACAGTGGCGGGACCGTGTTGGGATTTCACCAAGCTTCCATGTTCTTAAAAGTACTAAAATCATTCCTAGCGATTTTAGTATATCACCTTATGTGTTATTTGACAAGAAAAATGCTTATAAAAGAACCGAGTTAGGGGATATTTTTGTGATTCATACTTATCTTCTTACAAGTTCTAATTATTTGAGCACTATCAGATAGAGTTTTTCTATGGATTAAATTGAACAATAAATTGTTTGGTGTCATTTGTCGCTACTAAAACCTAGGAAATCGTTTTATCTGCTAGTGTGATGTGCAGGCTTTTCATCGCCCTGGATACTGTTTAAAAAACGCGATGATGTTGTGTATACGAAGAATCTCCACTGTTAATATAGTAGTGTAGTGATCAAGTTGAGGTTTGATCAGGAAAATAGTTTTAGCTAAAGTTTCTTCAAGCGATTATCATGAAAAAATAAGGTAACCGTTGCTAATTGCTTAAGCTTGTGATACAATAGCATTGGGTACAAAGACGTACACATTTATCATCAAGCAATGTAGCTGTATGGAAAACTATGACGAATTTCGGTGTAGTTCTTTTCCTGCAGCTATTTTGGTTATATAACAGAATATTCATGTAGAAAGGAGAAAAAATGTACAAAATATTCTATAAAACAGAATTGTATGTGGGCAAGGGTGCCTTGGAACAATTAAAAGTCTATAAGGATGAGCATATCTTAGTGGTTGCAGATCCTTTTTTGAAAGAAAGTGGTCAATTAGATAAAATGTTGGCCTATCTAGACAGCAGTAATGATGTGGCTGTATTCACTGAAATTGTGCCAGACCCACCGATTGATACAGTTGTAGCTGGTATTCAAGCAGCAAATGGCAGGCGGATTAGTATTGTTTTAGCTATTGGTGGCGGATCTGCTATTGATGCAGCTAAAGCTATGTATTATTTTGCTCACCAGCAAGGACTTTTCCCAGATGCTGTTTTGGTTACTGTTCCAACAACGAGTGGGACTGGTTCTGAGGTGACGGAATTTTCGGTAATTACGGATGCAGAGCAGGGAACCAAGTATCCTTTGGTTTCTCGCGAAATTCTACCAGATGTCGCTATTTTAGACTCAAACCTGGTATTATCTTTGCCTGCCAATATTACGGCTGATACCGGTATGGATGTGTTGACGCATGCTATTGAAGCTTATGTTTCAACTCAAGCCACTGATTTTTCAGATGCTTTAGCTGAAAAAGCGATTAAGCTAGTTTTTGACTATTTGCCTAAGGCTTATAAAAATGGTCAGGACAGTGAGGCAAGAGAAAAGATGCACATTGCATCTACTTTAGCTGGAATGGCATTTAACACGGCCTCTCTAGGGATAAACCACGGATTGGCTCATGCGGCAGGAGCCAAATTTCATATTCCCCATGGGCGCCTAAATAGTATTCTCATGCCACATGTTATCCAGTATAATGCTGGTATGAATAAAGGAATGCAGGTAACAGAAAAGAAAACAGCACACCGTTACCAAGAAATTGCTAAATTGATAGGCTGCAGTGCTCCCAACCCACGTATGGGGGTTCGTCAGTTGATAGATGCAATTAAGTCTCTTCAGAAAAAACTGGACTTACCAGTTTCTTTAAGGGCTTATGGGGTTTTACCAGAAGACTATCAGCTGTATAAGCAGGAAATCGCAGAGGCGACTATTCGTGATAAATGTACGGATACCAACCCACGTGTTCCTAACGTGTCAGAAGTGGTTTCAATACTTGAAAACGCGTTCTAGTTTTTAATTGCTATTTGAGGTTGCTTTTGGTAAAATGTAGCCAAGTACCTCAATGCTTATGTTAAAGAGCAAAGAAGGTAAGATAAAGTGGAAGAAAAGCAACGTATGATACAAGAGTATGTGCCAGGAAAACAAGTTACACTGGCGCATCTCATTGCTAACCCAGATGATGTCATCTATGATAAACTGGGACTGATAGTCGATAAAAAAGGTGCCATTGGCATTTTGACCATTACACCAAGTGAAGCGGCTATTATTGCTGTGGACATTGCGACGAAGGCAGCAGATGTACAAGTTGGTTTTGTTGATCGCTTTAGTGGATCTGTAGTGATGACAGGGGATGTTTCCTCAGTAGAAGCGTCTTTAGTAGCGGTTCTAGAAGGACTGGAAGAAATTTTAGGATTCTCAAGCACTATTGTGACACGGACATAAAACGATACATATTTGGAGAGGGATATGCGAGGAAGAGTACTTGTTGCAGATGATGATCCGATCACGCGATTGGATATTCGAACAATTTTGGAGGCGGCTGACTACGAAGTGGTCGCAGAGGCGTCTGATGGTTTTGAAGCCATTGAATTATGCCAAAAATACCGTTGTGATTTAGTCATGATGGATATCAAAATGCCACTCTTAGATGGTTTGACAGCGTGTAAGAAAATACTGGATGATGCGTTAGCATACAGTGTGATTTTATTATCTGCCTATAGTGACGATCCTCATGTTCAGAAAGCAAAGGCTTACGGTGCAAGTGGTTACCTTGTAAAGCCATTAGATGCAAAATCTCTTGTTCCGATGGTAGAAGTTTGCATTGAGAAAGGCAGAGAAATGCAACACCTTTCACAGGAAATGGTCAAACTCACCAAAAAAATAGACGATCGTATCGTAATTGAAAAGGCTAAAGGAGTATTGATGCTACGAGATCAATTGTCCGAATCAGAGGCGTTTAAACAGATTAGAACTATCAGTATGCAAAAGAGAGTACCGATGGTGGAAATCGCTAAATTGTTTGTATTAAATGATGACCTATAGACAGCGGATTGTTGAGTTATGCCAAGACCAAACAGACTTGAGTCAAGAAGATATTTCCTGTATTCTATCAAAAGCAGATGAGCTAATGGCTGCAGATACAGAAGAACCGGAAGACATCTTTATTGATGTAAAGAGTCTTTATTCAGAACATGCAGTAGTAGTTTTTCACAAAAAGCCTAGTACTTGTGCAAGTTTATACGAGCGGACGGTAGTAGGAGACAAAGCTTATTTGGAGAAAGAACCAGGAGTCTTACGAACATTGGAGACAGGGGTTCCAACTATAGGATTGTCTGCAATTTCGCAAGAGGGCATGTTGGTCCAGCAAACGGTATTTCCCATCTTTCGAGAAAATAAAGTGATAGCCTGCCTTATTTTAGAGAGACAGGCTGATAAGATGAAGCCGCTACACTTTTCAATCAAGAAAGACAGTTATGGTAGTTATGAGCTAGATGATCTTTTTTACGAGTCATATGCTCAGCAATTCTCTTTTCTGAAGTATATGGAGGATGGTGCCTTAGTCTTCAACCAAAATGGTCAGGTAATTTATGCTAATGATTCAGCAAGGGAGCTGTATCGCAAACAGTTAGCATACATGGATTCTATAGACGGGATGACCCATGACAATCTAGTCCTAGATCATATCAGCTTTCAAGACATTTTAATCAGTAGCCATCAATTGAAAGAACAGTACTCAAATCTGGTTGAAAGAGAGTACGGACGGTATTGGTTTTCGGTTAAACAGTATGTGATACCAGAGATGCAATGCTTAGTCATGATTTGTCGCGATATTACAGCCTCTAAGCGCCAGCAACAACAGTTGGTTATGACAGAGGTCGCACTTCGTGAAATGAATCATCGAGTGAAAAATCATCTGCAAACGGTTGTATCCTTATTGCGTTTACAAGCAAATCAATCGCAAAGTCCTGAAGTTCAAAAAAACTTAATGGATAGCATCAATCGCGTACTCTCTATCGCGATGATGCACGAACGCTTGTCCATTCAAGATACAGATTGGGTATTGGTTGCCCCATTAATACAGGGTGTAGTACAAAATATTCAGAATTGCTTTGCAAGTGAAGAGATGAAGGTTATTGTTGACAGCAAAATAGACGCTAGTATTGAGCTGAATAGTGATCGGGCATTAGCCTTAGCTTTAATTATCAATGAACTGCTTCAAAATAGTTATGAACATGCTTTTTGAAGAAAAGTTGTTAAAAATCCAAGAATTCGTTTGCAAATCAGAAAAACAAATGATATAATAAGGGTGTTAGTTGAGGATAATGGAAGCGGTTTAGATTCTAGTGCTCTTCATAATCATCACTTGGGACTAATGATAGTTGATCGTTTTGTAAAAAGTCGATTATCTGGAAAGTGGCGTATGACTTCAGATAAAAGAGGAACTGCGACCATGATTACTTTTCAATAATATTTAGTAAACTACATAGGCTAACAACGATGTCGGTCTAAAAAGCAATGACGCTTAAAGTATGTAAGTACACAGGTACTTGCATTGCTTTGAGCGTCTTTTTTTGGAGATAAATATCATGTCAGATAAGATTTTGAGTGTCGGGATTGATCTTGGGACAGCAACGACGCAGCTTGTCCTATCAGAACTGACCATTGAAAATATTGCATCAGTTTTTACCATACCAAGAGTCTATATCACAGATAAGAAAGTTCTTTATAAAAGCGAGATTATTTTTACACCGATTTCTGAGAATTTGCTGATTGAAGTAGACAAAATTAAAGAATTTGTAACACGTGAATATCAGCGAGCAGGAATTGCGAAAAAGGATATCCAGATGGGAGCTGTCATCATTACAGGTGAAACAGCCCGTAAAGAAAATGCGAGTCAGGTTTTACAAGCCCTGAGTGGTTATGCTGGCGATTTTGTGGTGGCGACAGCGGGTCCTGATCTTGAAAGTATCATTGCTGGTAAGGGAGCTTGTAGCCATCAATATTCGCAAGAACACCATACTTCTGTTGTTAATATTGATATTGGTGGAGGGACTTCTAACTTGGCGGTCTTCCGCGAAGGAGATTTGATAGATACAGGATGTTTTGACATTGGTGGACGCTTGATTCGATTGGATCCGCTCACTCATAAAATCCTTTATATTGCTCCTAAGTTGCAGACTATTATCGCAGATAAAAAGTTATCGCTGGCGATTGGTCAAGTAGTTAACAGAGCAGACTTGGATGACTTGATTCATGAGATGGTCAGTGTCCTGGAACAATCGGTTGGCATTGTAAACGATAGTCCGTATTACCAACTCTTGCAAACTAACCATGGTCTCAAGCTAAATTATGAAATAAAATGTGTATCTTTCTCTGGAGGAGTAGCTGATGCTATCCTAGAAGAGCAACCATTCACTAACGAATTTCAGTATGGAGATATCGGTATCCTCTTAGGAAGAGCGCTCAGAAAATCAAAGATTTTTGAGCAAAAAAAGGTCATCAAATCAGCAGAAACCATTCGAGCAACCGTAGTAGGGGCAGGTAGCCATACGACAGATGTTAGTGGCAGTACGATTACTTATATCTCAGATGTTTTACCGATTAAAAATATTCCTGTTTTGAAGCTCGCAGCTTCAGATGAAGTGGCAACTCGAGAAATACTCGCAGGTATTATCCAGGACAAGATCCGTTGGTTTACCTTGGAAAATGAAGTGCAGCAAGTTGCGCTAGCTATTAATGGCGAGAAGAATCCAAGTTTTTCCCGTGTGGAAGATTATGCGATAGCCATCGTGCACGGCATGAAGGAAAGCATTGATAAACGAATCCCACTCATTATAGTAGTACGTGAGGATATGGCTAAAGTTTTGGGCCAATGTCTGTATGCCCAGTTGCCAAGAAATTATCCATTCGTTTGCATTGATTCGGTAGAGGTCCAAAATGGCGATTACATTGATATTGGAAATCCTGTGATCGAAGGTGCTGTTCTACCGGTTGTTGTTAAAACATTAGTCTTTAATTAAAAACACAAAGGAGGAAATCATTCATGATTTTGAAAACCAAGTTATTTGGCCGGGTCTATGAATTTGGATCAGTCAAAGAAGTATTGGCGAAAGCCAATGAATATAAATCAGGAGACCAGTTAGCTGGTGTTGCGGCAGGTTCGGCAGAAGAGCGTGTCGCAGCCAAGGTGGTTTTGTCTCAGTTGACATTGGCAGATTTGTTCAATAATCCTGTTGTTCCATATGAAGAGGATGAAGTAACTCGTATTATTATTGATGATGTCAATCTGCGTACCTATGAGAAAATCAAACATTGGACAGTACAGGAATTGCGTGAGTGGATTCTGGACAACAAGACGACCAATACTGATATTCAATGGATTTCTCGTGGATTGACATCTGAGATGGTTGCAGCAGTTGCTAAGCTAATGACCAATTTGGATTTGATTGTGGCAGCTAATAAGATTATTATCACTAAGACAGCTAATACAACCATTGGTGTTCCAGGGACCTTCTCTTCCCGTCTACAGCCTAACCATACGACAGATGATCCAGACGGCATTATGGCTTCTACTATGGAAGGTTTTGCCTATGGTTGTGGAGACGCTCTTTTGGGGCTCAACCCTGTTGATGATTCGGTAGAAAGTACTAAACGTGTGCTTCACAAATTCAATGATTTCATTGAAGAGTTTAAAATTCCTACCCAACACTGTGTCTTGGCTCACGTTACTACCCAAATTGAAGCCATGAACCAAGGGGCGCCGACAGGACTTGTTTTCCAATCTATCGCCGGTTCAGAAAAAGGGAACGAAGCTTTTGGTTTCAATGCAGCAACGATTCAAGAAGCTAGAGATACAGCGCTCAAGGTTGGTTCAGCTGCTGGTCCAAACGTTATGTACTTTGAAACAGGTCAAGGTTCAGAGTTGTCATCTGATGCCCACCATGGGGCAGACCAGGTTACCATGGAAGCGCGTTGTTACGGCTTTGCTAAACGTTTTGACCCATTCTTGGTTAACACGGTGGTGGGATTCATCGGACCAGAGTACCTTTATGATTCTAAACAGGTGATTCGTGCTGGTTTGGAAGACCATTTTATGGGTAAACTATCAGGTATTTCAATGGGTTGTGATATTTGCTACACCAACCATATGAAGGCTGACCAAAACGATGCTGAAAACCTCTTGGTGCTCTTAGGGGCGGCTAATGTTAACTACATCATGGCCATTCCTCATGGGGATGACATCATGCTTAACTACCAAACCACTGGTTACCATGAAACAGCGACCATGCGTGATCTTCTCAACAAACGTCCAATTAAAGAGTTTGAAGAGTGGATGGAAAAAATGGGCTTGATGAAAGACGGTCACTTAACTGAAATCGGTGGTGATGGTTCGATCTTTATGAAATCAAACTAGTAAGGAGGATATCTTTGTGGACGAACTACAATTAAAAGAATTGATTCGCTCATTCTTGAGTGAAATGGAAACAGAAACAGAAACAGCACAACCAATAGTTCCAGCTGGCAGTCTATCAGATGAAGAATCAGAAGAATCAGCTGGTATTTCCTATAAAACGTTACCGAATTCCAGTGCTTCTGTCATTGAGGATGACATGATTCCGGATATTACAGAAGTAGATATTCAGGAGCAATTTTTGATTCCTAATGCGATCAATGAAGAAGCCTACCGTAAAATTAAAAAATTTACACCAGCTCGTTTAGGGCTGTGGCGAGCTGGCAACCGTTATAAAACAGAAACGGTTCTTCGATTCCGAGCGGACCATGCAGCTGCTCAGGATGCTGTGTTCTCTTACGTATCAGAGGAATTTGTCAAAGAGCTTGGATTCATTCCGGTAGAAACTTGTGCTTCTTCTAAAGATGAGTACCTTACTCGTCCAGATTTAGGCCGTATTTTCCCAGAAGAAACCCAAAAATTAATCAAAGAAACCTGTAAGCCAAATCAAAAAGTCCAAGTTATTGTTGGAGATGGTCTAAGTTCATCTGCTATTGAAGCTAATGCTAAAGACTTCTTGCCAGCCTTGAAACAGGGGCTTAAGATGTTTGGCTTGGATTATAACGAAGTACTCTTTATTAAGCATGCTCGTGTTGGGGCTATGGATCAAATCGGCCAATTAACTGGAGCAGAAGTGGTGTGTATGCTGGTTGGTGAACGTCCAGGTCTTGTGACAGCAGAGTCCATGAGTGTTTACTTAGCCTATCGCCCAACGGTTGGTATGGCAGAAGCCAAGCGGACAGTAGTGTCTAATATTCAAAAAGGTGGAACACCAGCTGTTGAGGCAGGAGCCTACGTAGCAGAAATTGTTAAGAAAATCCTTGATAATAAAAAATCAGGTGTTGATTTAAAATAATAGGAGGACAAAACGGTGATAAATGAACGTTTAGGTGCAAATGTATTGAGTGCTTTGGTTATTTCAAACGTAGATGCTGGCCTTGCAGCTGCTTTGGAATTGAAGCCTCATCATAGAAGTCTAGGGATTGTAACTTCTGACTGTGATGATGTGACCTATGTCGCTTTAGATGAGGCAACTAAGGCAGCGGATGTAGAAGTGGTCTATGCTCGCAGTATGTATGCGGGTGCAGGAAATGCCTCTACGAAACTAGCAGGTGAAGTCATTGGTATATTAGCGGGACCAAATCCAGAGGAAGTCCGTAGTGGGTTGGATGTGGCTGTATATGAGATTGAAAATGGAGCAAGTTTCTATAGTGCTAATGAAGACAATAGTATCCCTTATTTTGCTCACTGTGTATCTCGAGCAGGTCATTATCTATCTGCAGGTGCCAATGCAGATGAAGGTACAGCAATAGCATATTTGATTGCTCCACCTGCTGAAGCTATGGTTGGCTTAGATGCGGCTTTGAAAGCAGCGGATGTGCAGGTTGGTGCCTTCTATGGTCCACCAAGTGAAACAAACTTTGCAGGTGGATTGTTGGTTGGTTCTCAATCAGCCTGCCGTGCTGCGTGTGATGCATTTGCAAGGACTGTTGTTTCTATCGCCAATGATCCAAAAAGCTACTAACTCTGAGATGAGGTAGATAAATGACACAAAAAGCACTAGGTTTAATTGAAGTAAAGGGTTATCTAGGAGCTGTTGTTGCAGCAGATGCAGCGTTAAAAGCAGCGAATGTGTCTTTGCTGAATATTGAAACGGTTAAGTCCGGATTGAATACGGTTCAGTTAATAGGAGATGTTAGTGCTGTTCGATCAGCTGTAGATGCAGCTGTGGAAGCAGTCCAAGATCACCCATATTACCTGACTAGTCATGTTATTTCGCGGTTGGATAATCAAACAAAGGTTTTATTCTCTGGGGCTCGTGAAGAAAAGCAAGAATATCATGTGGAAGTTGCGGAAACAGCGGAGAGTCAAGAAATTCCAACTAAAATAGAAAAAAAATCTTCTGAAGAAAGATCACCAAAAGAAGCAACCTCGTTAACTATTAAATATAAAAAAGAAGAACTTGAAAAGATGAAGGTTGTTGATCTAAGGAGTATAGCTTACCGCGAAGAAACAGTTGGTCTCAGTAAAAAAGAAATAAAATTTGCAAACAAGCTTCGTTTAATTGAAGCTCTGACAAATCTATAAGAAAGGAGCCTTTTTAAATGTATTTAGAAGATAAAGATCTTGTATCTATACAAGATGTGCGTCATCTAGTTCGTAAGGCTAAGTTGGCACAAGCAGAGCTAGCAGAAATGAGTCAAGAGCAAATTGACACGATTGTTAAAGTTGTTGCTAAAGCTTGTTACGACGAACGTGAGCGCTTAGCGAAGATGGCTGTTGAAGAAACAGGATTCGGTCGCTGGGAAGATAAGGTCTTGAAAAATGCTCTGGCTTCCAAGGGGATCCTAGAGGAAATCAGAGATATGCGAACTGTTGGTATTCTTCGTGAGGACAGAGAAAAGAAAATTACAGAGGTTGCTGTTCCAGTAGGAGTTGTGGCGGGACTTATTCCGTCGACCAACCCGACCTCAACGGTTATTTACAAAGCTTTGATTTCACTAAAAGCCGGGAATAGTATCGTCTTTTCACCTCATCCAAATGCTTTAAAATGTATCGTCGAAACGGTTGAAATTATCAAAAAAGCTGCTAAAAGTGCTGGTTGTCCAGATGGTGCCATTAGTGTGATTACACGTCCATCCATTCAAGCAACTAATGAACTCATGAAACACCCAGACACAAACCTGATTTTGGCAACGGGTGGTACTGCCATGGTCAAAGCAGCCTACTCATCTGGTACACCTGCTATTGGTGTTGGTCCTGGTAATGGTCCTGCTTTTATTGAGAGAACAGCTGATTTACCCAAAGCTGTGCGTCAAATTTTGGATTCAAAAACTTTTGATAATGGTGTGATTTGCGCGTCAGAACAATCGGTTATTGTTGAAGAAGATATGAAAGCAGCTGTCATCGCTGAATTTAAGAAACAGGGGGCTTACTTTGTTTCACCAGAAGATGCTAAGAAATTGGGTGCTTTCATTATCTTACCAAGCGGTGCTATGAATCCTAAGATGGTTGGTAAAACTCCACAGGTGATTGGTGAGCTGGCAGGCATTTCTGTTCCGGCAGGAGCTCGTGTCCTTATTGCAGAGGAAACAGGAGTTGGTAAGCAACATCCTTATTCAATGGAAAAATTGGCACCTGTTCTCGGTTTTTACACTGTTAAAAATTGGGAAGAAGCATGCAAATTGAGCATGAAGATTCTTCATCATGAGGGTGTAGGTCACACGATGGTGCTTCATACGCAAAACGAAGAAGTTATTCGAGAGTTTGCCCTTAAAAAGCCGGTTTCTCGTCTATTAGTTAATACTCCAGCAGCTCTTGGTGGTGTAGGAGCTACAACGGGACTCTTTCCAGCCTTTACGTTGGGTTGTGGAGCTGTAGGTGGTAGTGCAACATCTGATAATGTTAGTCCACTCAATCTTTTCAATATACGCCGTGTTGCTTATGGAACAGGTGAACTGGCAGATTTGAAAAAGGCTGATTCAGTCGTTGCAGAAAAGGTAGAGAGTCCTATCGCTGAGAATATCGATGAAGAAAAACTTGTCAACCTTTTAGTTCAACGTGTCCTTGACAAGTTGTCTAAATAAATATATTCGTAACATTTTATTATATATATTAGGAGGAATTAAAAATGGCAAATGCAAACGCATTAGGAATGGTAGAAACACGTGGTTTGGTCGGTGCAATTGAAGCAGCTGACGCAATGGTGAAAGCAGCTAACGTCACTTTGATCGGCAAAGAGCAAGTCGGAGGTGGCTTGGTAACCGTTATGGTTCGTGGAGATGTCGGTGCTGTTAAGGCTGCGACTGATGCTGGTGCAGCCGCAGCAGAAAATGTAGGTGAGTTGATTTCTGTGCATGTTATCCCACGTCCGCATGCAGAAGTAGAAGTTGTCTTACCAAAATAAGGAATAGATAACCAGCTATATCGTAAAAACTATATATATAAATTGGAGGAATTTATTATGTCAAACGCATTAGGAATGGTAGAAACACGTGGTTTGGTCGGTGCAATTGAAGCAGCTGATGCAATGGTGAAAGCGGCTAACGTCACTTTGATTGGCAAAGAGCAAGTCGGAGGTGGCTTGGTAACGGTTATGGTTCGTGGAGATGTTGGTGCTGTTAAGGCAGCGACCGATGCTGGTGCAGCCGCAGCAGAAAATGTAGGTGAGTTGATTTCTGTGCATGTTATCCCACGTCCACATGCAGAAGTAGAAGTTGTCTTGCCAAAATAAGGAATAGATAACCGCTTCAGAAGGATTCTATTGCTAAAGAATAGCTAGAATCCTTAAGGCGGTTTGTGCTGGAAGGGAGTGAAGATATGTCAGTTCTTACAGAAGCTAAGATTAGAAAGATGTTCCGTGAAGCGAAGATCGTAGAGCACGGAACATTTGAAGTCGCAACTGATCAAAAACTGACCCCAGCAGCCAAAGGATTTCTGACGGATCACCATGTCAATATTGTATCTGTTTCGTCACCTATTTTAAGTGAGAAGCGTGCAGCAGAGCATAGAGTTTGTGAGGTTAAGACCCTGGAAGACTCTGTTGTTTATTCGCAGCTTTACCGCTTAATGAAGCTCTATCCAATCTTTCTTACATGCCAAAGGGAACTTTATTTTGCCTTTCAGGCAGAAAAATGTGATCAAGTAGGAAGTCTCTTGAAAGTTGTAGAACATATTGTTGAAGGTCGTATTTTAGAGGATATTTCCTTGTATGGAGACCAATTCTTGACACATACAGAGTTGCAAGATATTCGCATAAGCAAGCAACTTAATCAGCAGAGTGTTTTAATAGGCTATCAAGAGCCGGTATGGAAGTTGGTGTTGTATACAGCCTATACAGAAGTAGAATTGCTCCGTAGAGAGTTAGAATATCTAGAAAATGGAGCAAAAGATTGTTTTCTTAGTCAAGTTTGTCAGCTTTTAAAATCAATAGAAGTCCTACTTTGGTTGATTACCAGTGAAGAAAGTTAGGAAGGAGGTACGGAATGTCTCTTGAGCAATTAGTCGATAAAATTGTTGAAAAAGTGAAACAAGAAATGGAAAATTCAGCTAGCTTGAGCGTTGAAGTTGAGGCAAGTGGACGTCATGTCCATCTTAGTCAAAAAGATTTGGAATTCTTATTTGGACCTGGCTATCAATTGACGAAAGTTAAGGATTTATCACAGCCTGGTCAGTATGCTTGTTCAGAGCGCTTAACTGTAGTAGGTCCAAAAGGAATTTTTCGAAATGTAGTGATCCTTGGACCGGTACGTCCTAAGTCACAGGTGGAAGTTTCTTTGACAGACTGTCTTCAGCTGGGGATAAAAGCACCAATTCGTGAGAGCGGCGATATCACCGGGACGCCTGGAGTTATTCTCATCAATGGCAATCGATCTCTGTCTTTAGATGAGGGCTTAATTGTTGCGAAACGTCACATACACATGACCCCTGAGGATGCTGAAAAGGCAGGAGTCATTAACAAGGAGATTGTACAGGTAGCGGTAGAGGGAGAGCGTCCACTTGTCTTCGATGATGTTGTGGTACGTGTACACCCTAACTTTGCGACTTACATGCATATTGACTACGATGAAGCTAATGCCTGTGGATTTACAAAAGGGATGCGTGGTCGGATCCTGAAGAAATCGTAAGGAAAGGCAGGGAAAAATGCACGATATTGATAGACTGGTTCAGTTAATTACAGAACGTTTGCTAGAAAAGGGTACGACATTAGAACAAAAATCGACTCTTTATGTCATTGGCGAAAAAAATTTATTGACTGAATTGAAGCAAGCGGGATATGTTATTGTTGAAGATTATCGGGCTGCTGATAAAATAATCGTAGATAACTTATCATTGGATAGTCTTTTAAGGGTAGCAGCTCTTTGTCCTACGACTAATGAAGAAACAGCACTTTTGACAGGCCTTCTAGAAGGAAAGCCAGTATGGGTGTCTGCAAGTATTCTAAATATAGAACGCTACAAGCAAACCTCAAAGTCAAGTCTGTACCGAGATTTGCTGAAACAAAAAACAACTCTAGAGAAATATGGAGTTTCCTATTATGAAGAAGGAGAATTGGGGGCAAAATTATCTGCTACAGAAATAAAAGCGGAACAGCCTCTACCTGCTCGGTTTGAAAAAACTCCTTTAAAGTCAGTAAGCCGTTTGGTAACCGAATCAAGACTGAGGGAAATGGGATTGGCTGAGGGTGACTGTTTCCAATTAGAAAAAGGAATGATTATTACAGCCTTAGCTCAAGATTATTTGAAACGTCATAAAATTACAGTTGTGAAATAGACTAAAAAAGGAGACAGTACGATGTTTGTTGGGAAAGTAAGAGGTAGCCTTTGGGCCACTCGGAAAGATGAGAAACTAAATGGTTTAAAATTCTTAGTGATAGAACGTCAGCTCAATAAACATCAGGTTGATCCTGTCTTGGTTGTTGCTGCTGACTGTATTGGAGCCGGGGAAGGGGATTTGGTATTGGTTTCCACAGGGAGTTCAGCCCGTGTAAGCCTCTCAAAACCTGATATTCCTGTTGATATGGTTATAACAGCAATTATTGATAAAGTAGATTATCCAGATGAAAATTAATGGAGATGGAGGAAGTTAATGACTCATGAGTATCAATGAAATCATTATCTATATTATGGTTCTCTTCATGTTAATCGGTGCTGTGGATAAGAGCATCGGTGGCAAGTTGGGACTAGGTGAAAAATTTGAAGAAGGTATTATGGCTATGGGAGCCTTAGCCTTATCCATGGCAGGGATTATGGTGGTGGCACCTATTTTGGCCAATATCCTAAAACCAGTAATTGTGCCATTGTATGGCTTGGTTGGTGCAGACCCATCAATCTTTGCTACAACCTTTATTGCCAACGATATGGGTGGAGCACCTTTGGCCTTGAGCTTGGCAGAAAATCCAGAAGTCGGTAATTTTGCTGCTTATGTCTTAGGATCAATGATGGGACCAACCATCGTATTTACCATCCCAGTTGCTTTGGGAATCATTGAAAAAGAGGATCGTCCGCTATTGGCGCGTGGGATTCTTTATGGTTTGGTGACTGTTCCGATTGGTTGCTTGGTTGGCGGTATTTTAGTTCCGGGCCTTTCATTTGGCACCTTATTGGTTAACCTGATTCCAATTGTTATTGTGGCGGGTTTGATTTTCTTAGGGTTGATGCTAGCACCAGATAGTATGATTAAAGGCTTTGAGGTGTTTGGTCAAATCATCGTTGTGGTAGCTACTTTAGGTCTTGCTTTCGGTGCGGCTCAGTTGTTAACAGGTAATGAATTCCTCTTGAGCCTCTATCCAGAAGGTGCAGATTTGCTGATGGAAGCCTTTGGTGTTGTAGGGTCTATTGCAGTGACTCTGGCAGGTGCTTTTGGTCTGGTAGCCGTCTTTACTAAAGTTGCTAACAAACCATTGTCAGCTATTGGTAAGTCTCTTGGCATGAATGAAGTCGGAGCTGCTGGTTTGGTAGCCTCTCTAGCCAACAACATTGCCATGTTCCAAATGTTGAAAGACATGGATAAACGCGGTAAAATCATCAACGTTGCTTTTGCCGTTTCCGCTTCGTTTGTTATCGGAGACCACCTAGGCTTTACAGCGGGTCAGAACCCAGAAATGATTGTGCCGATGATGATTGGTAAGATTGTTGGTGGTGTGACTGCTGTGATTTTGGCCTTCGCCCTCACCAAAAAAGAAGCTGAATGATGCATGAGAGGAGTATGTAATGAGCCATATTGACCGTTCAGAGTTAGAAGCTCTGGTGAAGAAAATTCTCTTAGAGGAATTAGTAACTAAAGATACTGCTAAACGAGTGAGTAAGTCAGGGGTGACCTCAATTGCTCTCCCAACATTGGATGTGCGTGATCAGGATCGTTTGGATACCGGGAATGCAACAGATAAGGTCTATACAAGAGATTTGTTATCGTTAGAAGAAAGTCCTCGCCTTGGTTTAGGGCTGATGACCATGGAGGACACGACCTTCCCTTGGCATTTGGATTACGATGAGGTAGATTACGTGATTGATGGTCGCCTAGACATTGTTGTTGGTGATGAAGTGATGTCAGCTGGTCCAGGTGAGATACTTTTTATTCCTAAAGGCAGTGACATTAAGTTTTCTGTTAAGGGGAAAGCACGTTTTATCTATGTTACTTATCCAGCTGATTGGCAGAATCAGTAAGCCATCATCGTTTGCCATTTACAATAAATAAAAAAGCTATTCATAACTTATCGGAGTTATGAATACTTTTTAGAATACATTGTGAATAATGTAACATTTTTCCGAGAAAGAGATTTATGATTTTCATTATTTTATAACTGCTATTTAACCTCTCTAATTTATATAGAATTTATCTTTGGAGATACGAAAGCAAAATATTCATAAGTTATTGGTTTTTTAATATATAGGTAAAGGAGAATCTCTTATGTCTAAACATGCAAATATTACAGAATTTATCGGTTCCAATCTAACTGGAGAGACAATTGGTTTGGTCATTGCTAATGTCGACCAACAATTACTCGACGCCATGCAGTTAGAAAAAAGGTACCGTTCTCTGGGGGTTTTAGGAGCTCGTACGGGTGCAGGTCCACACATTATGGCAGCGGATGAAGCAGTAAAAGCTACGAATACAGAAATTGTTAAAATCGAATTGCCCCGTGATACTAAAGGTGGTGCAGGTCATGGTAGTTTGATTATTTTTGGGAGTGATGATGTATCTGATGTTAGACGGGCTGTCGAAGTAGCTTTGAAAGAAATTGATCGTACTTTTGGAGATGTTTATGCGAATGAAGCGGGTCATATTGAATTGCAATATACCGCACGCTCTAGTTATGCTTGTGAAGCAGCCTTTGGTGCTCCCATTGGGAGAGCTTTTGGTGTAATCGTAGGTGCTCCGGCAGCGATTGGTGTTGTTATGGCTGATACTGCAGTAAAAGCGGCAACTGTTGATGTAGTATCATATTCTTCACCCAATAATGGAACGAGTTTCTCGAATGAGGTTATTTTGACTGTTAGTGGGGATTCTGGTGCGGTCAGGCAGGCAGTCATTTCTGCGCGTGAGGTAGGTAAACAGCTCTTAGCAACCTTGGGTGATGAACCAATCAGTACCCAACCTTCTTATATCTAACCAGGGGGAATGAAGACATGAGATCCAAACGTTTTGAAGTATTAAGTAAACGTCCAATTAACCAAGATGGTTTTGTGAAAGAGTGGGTAGAAGAAGGCTTGATGGCTATGGAAAGTCCAAATGATCCAAAACCAAGTATTAAGATTCAACATGGTGAGGTAGTAGAACTTGATGGGAAATCGAAAGAAGAATTTGACCTGATTGACCAGTTTATAGCGAACTATGGGATTGACTTGAGTCACGCTGAAGAAGTTATGGCCATGGATTCCAAAGAAATTGCTAATATGATTTTAACGCCTTCTGTTCCCCGTAGTGAAATCGTTAAGCTGACAAAAGCTATGACACCGGCTAAAATTGTGGAAATCGTTAGCCATATGAATGTTGTAGAAATTATGATGGCGGTCCAAAAAATGCGTACACGTAAACAAACGGCGACGCAGTCTCACGTCACAAACGTTAATGATAATCCTGTACAAATTGCTGCAGATGCGGCTGAGGGTGCTCTTCGTGGATTTGCTGAGCAAGAAACAACCGTAGCGGTTGCTCGTTACGCTCCATTCAACGCCTTAGGCATCATGATCGGTTCACAAGTCGGTCGTCCGGGGGTGTTAACTCAATGTGCCTTGGAAGAAGCAACAGAACTGGATTTGGGTATGCGTGGATTCACAGCTTATGCTGAAACCATCTCTGTTTATGGAACAGAAGATGTTTTCACAGATGGTGATGATACACCATGGTCTAAAGCTTTCTTGGCTTCAGCTTATGCTTCTCGTGGCCTAAAAATGCGATTTACATCAGGGACAGGTGCAGAAGTGCAAATGGGCCAAGCAGAAGGGAAATCCATGTTGTATCTAGAAGCCCGTTGCTTGTATATTACAAAAGCGGCAGGTGTACAGGGAACACAAAATGGTTCAGTATCTTGTATCGGCATCCCTGCTGCAGTTCCTAGTGGGATTCGTGCGGTTATCGCTGAAAATTTAATCGCTACTATGCTTGACTTGGAATGTGCTTCCTCTAATGATCAGACCTTCACACACTCTGATTTGCGTCGCTCAGTACGTACTTTAATGCAACTTGCTCCTGGTACAGACTTCATCAACTCTGGTTATTCTTCTACTCCAAATTATGATAATATGTTTGCTGGTTCAAATTGGGATGCGGAAGACTACGATGATTACAATATTCTTCAACGTGACTTGCGTGTGGATGGTGGTCTTCGTCCAGTGCGTGAAGAAGATGTCATTCAAGTTCGACGTAAGGCTGCTCGTGTCATGCAAGCTCTCTTCAAAGGTCTTGGTCTGCCAACAATTACAGATGAAGAAGTGGAGGCAGCAACATATGCTCATGGTTCAAAAGATATGCCTGAACGTGATAAGGTAGAGGATATCAAAGCTGCTGTCCACCTTTTGGAGCGTGGTGTAGAAGGTGTTGATCTGATTAAAGCCTTGGCAAATAATGGATTCCCAGATGTAGCGACCGAATTGCTCAATCTCTTCAAGCAACGTGTAGCTGGTGACTTCCTGCAAACTTCGGCTATCTTTGACCGCAACTGGAATGTTATCTCCGCTGTCAACTCCCCAAATGACTATACTGGTGTTGGAACTGGTAACCGCTTGGTTGGCCAAGAGTGGGAAAAAGTGAAAGATATTCCAAATGCGATTGATCCACGTGACATTTAGGAGGAAATAGGTATGACAACCATTGATGAAACATTGCTACGCTCACTGATTAAAGAAGCGTTGCAAGAAATGCAAGAAGAATCTGATTACTCAACATCCAAATCTGTCCAATCAACTCCATCCCTCCCTGATGAAAAAGCTATTGTTCGATCAAAAGGTATTGCCAAATCAAGCCGATCAGTTGATGAAGTTGTTATCGCTGTCGGTCCTGCCTTTGGTGTACAACAGGTCAAAACCATGGTGGATATTCCTCATAAGGAGGTGCTTCGACAGGTCGTTGCCGGTATTGAAGAAGAAGGACTTAAAGCGCGTGTGGTCAAAGTATTCCGGTCGTCAGACGTTGCCTTTGTTGCAGTAGAAGGCGACCACTTGTCAGGATCCGGCATTGCGATTGGGATCCAATCTAAAGGGACTGCCGTGATTCACCAGCGTGATTTGCCACCATTGAGCAATTTGGAACTATTCCCTCAAGCACCGCTTTTGACAGCTGAAACCTATCGCTTAATTGGAAAAAATGCGGCTAAATATGCTAAAGGTGAGACACCAAACCCAGTACCAACCCTAAATGACCAAATGGCGCGTCCAAAATACCAGGCTTATTCAGCCCTATTGCATATAAAGGAAACTAAGTTGGTAGAAAGAGGACGTCCTGCAGAAGAGTTGGAGTTGCTCTAGGCATCAGATAAATAGTAAAGGAGGCATATCATGAACGACTCTGTTGAATTATTAGTCAAGAAAATTTTAGAGGAGATGGTAGCAGAGAAACCAATGGCATTTACTCCGACATCACCTACCTCATCTGTTGGTGTAGAAGACTATCCAATTGCCCAAAAACATCCAGACTGGATTGTGGTTGGGGATAATAAAAAATTTGAGGACATTACTCTTGAAAACGTCTTGAACGGTTCTATTACCTCAAAAGACTTGCGAATTAAGCCGGAGATTCTCTTGAAACAGGGTGAAATCGCCAAAGCAGCTGGTCGTGAAGCTATTGAGTACAACTTCTCTCGTGCAGCAGAATTAACCAAAGTACCAGATGAGCGTGTGTTGGAAATATACAATGCCCTTCGTCCCTATCGCTCGTCAAAACAGGAACTATTTGACATTGCCAAAGAGTTAGACGAACGTTACCAAGCGAAAATCTGTGCGAGCTTTATCCGTGAAGCTGCAGAACATTACGAGCGACGTAAAAAACTTAAAGGCGATAACTAATTGCATAAGAAATCGGAGGAAAGAAGTATGGTATATGTAGTAGGCGTGGATATCGGCAACTCTTCAACAGAATCGGCCTTGGCCTGCATTGATACAAACGGTAACGTGACCTTTCTTTCCCATGCCTTGGCAGATACCACTGGTATCAAGGGGACTAAGGAAAATGTTCATGGCATTTATGAATCCTTGCGTCTTCTCTTTGAGCATGCGCCCATCTCTTTGAAAGATGTTTCCATGATTCGCATCAATGAGGCGACACCTGTTATTGGGGATGTGGCGATGGAAACCATCACAGAGACCATCATTACTGAATCAACTATGGTTGGTCACAACCCTCGGACTCCAGGAGGGCTTGGAATGGGGATTGGCTATACAGTTGATATCCTGAAGCTTATTGAAGAACCCCTTGATCGTGACTATGTAGTTGTGGTGTCTAAGCGAATTGATTTTGATGCGATAGCTCAGTTGATTAATGCCTACGTAGCACGTGGTTACAATATTAAAGCTGCTATTTTACAGGCAGATGACGGAGTATTAGTCCATAATCGTCTAGAACATAAGATTCCAATTGTTGATGAGGTTGCTTATATTGACAAGGTACCTATAGGGATGCGGGCTGCTGTAGAAGTTGCTTCTACAGGTAAGGTGATTTCTCAGCTATCTAACCCATATGGCATTGCAACCGTCTTTGAATTAGACGCCCAAGATACTAAGCATGTTGTCCCAATTGCCCGTGCTTTGATCGGAAACCGATCAGCTATCGTGATAAAAACACCTGAAGGAGATGTTCAAGCACGGAAAATTCCCGCAGGTAGTATCAAGATAATGGGAACTTACCAGACACAGACAGTAGATGTTGCGACAGGAGCTACTACTATTATGGAGCATGTCTCTATGGTAGATGGCATTGAAGATGTCACGGGTGAAGCAGGTACCAATGTGGGTGGCATGCTGGAAAAAGTCCGCCAAATCATGGCTCAACTGACTGAAAAAAGAGTTGAGGATATTAAAATCCAAGACATCCTAGCGGTTGATACCTTTGCTCCTGTGACGGTAAAAGGTGGTTTGGCGGGTGAATATTCTATGGAACAAGCAGTCGGCATTGCCTCCATGGTCAACTCGGACCGTTTGCAGATGTCGCTTATTGCGGATGAGGTGGAAAAAGAGCTAGGAATTCCTGTAGAAATAGGAGGGGCAGAAGCCCATTCTGCTATTCTAGGTGCCTTAACGACACCTGGAACATCCAGACCATTGGCTATTTTAGATCTGGGGGCTGGGTCAACGGATGCTTCTATTATGAGTGCCGATGGTGAGATTAAAGCTGTCCATTTAGCAGGTGCGGGCGATATGGTGACGATGTTAATCAATTCAGAATTAGGGTTAGAAAACCGTCACTTGGCAGAAGATATAAAAAAATACCCATTGGCCAAGGTGGAAAGTCTATTCCATATTCGACATGAAGATGGAACGGTTGAATTTTTTGATAAGCCACTCAGTAGCGACTTGTTTGCCCGTGTCATCATTGTTAAAGATAGAGGCGAGTATACGCCGCTAGAGCAGGAGGTTTCTATTGAAAAAGTTAAACTCGTTCGACAGTCAGCCAAAGAACGTGTTTTTGTCATTAATGCTATTCGAGCTCTCAGGAGTGTTAGTCCAACCAGAGACATTCGTGATATTCCATTTGTTGTGATTGTTGGAGGTTCTGCCTTGGACTTTGAAGTGCCGCAGCTAATTACAGATGCTTTATCGCAAAGTTACATTGTCGCAGGTCGAGGAAATATCAGGGGGATAGTTGGTCCGCGCAATGCAGTGGCAACTGGTTTAATTTTGTCTTATTGCAAAGAAAGATGGGGAAAGTATGATGAGTGCCCAAGTGTGTAAACCTGTCATTATCATCTATGGTACAGGAAAAGTATCAGAAGCTTTGCTGGAGCAGATTCAGTTTGGGATAGAAGAAGAAGGGATCCCCTATTTTTATGAAGAACATCCAGAGAGGACTGGGAAGAATCTTGTATCATTAGCATATGCAGCTGCTCAATCTTCTGCTTTATCTGTGGGGATTGCTTTGGATGAGATGGCAATAGTAGTCCACTACCGAAACCTACGAGAGGAACAATTTGTTTATCAATTAAAGAATTTGAAAGAACAAGAGGCATCAGTCCTTCGAATACTAGGTGGAAATGCGGCAAAATTAGTCAAAGGCATCCCCCTAATTGGACATCTTGCTTTTGAAGTTTCTTTTTAAGAGACAAAGAATAAGGACACTAGAAAGAAGGTGATCTTGATTTGGAACGATGGGAGAAAAACTTAGAAGACTACTGTTCAACTCCTGCTTTTGTTCAAGAGGTCGTGGATAGATGTTGCCAGCTTCTGAAGGGGAAAACGGATGTGCAACCGCTCAATATCCACAGTGAGGCTTGGGAGATAGTTTCTCGGGCAAATGAGAAAGCTCAAGAATTAGGTATTTCTATAGTGGTTTCCGTTGTAGATGCAGCAGGTCATGTGGTCATGACCTACCGTATGGAAAATGCTTTGCTAGTTAGTTCAGAGATGTCCTATAAGAAAGCTTATACAGCAGTAGGGATGCGGATGGCATCAAAGGACTTGGCTCCCCTAACCCAGCCTGGTCAATGGCTCTACCAACTAGAAATCATGTCCGACAACAAAATTGTGAGCCTACCAGGTGGGATTCCTATTTTTGAAGGAGAGCGTTTAGCAGGAGGTATTGGCGTTAGTGGCGGTAATGCCCGAGAAGATCAATTAATTGCGGAGTATGCTGTACAGCATCTGCAGGCTGGAAAATAAGGAGAAATAAAACAATATGCAATACTATATTGGTGAATTTTTAGGCACTATGGTGCTGATTGCTTTAGGGGCTGGTTTTGGCTCCTCCATCAGTTTGAACCATTCCTTATCCAAAAACTTATCTCCTAACTTTTTAACCATCACGATTGCTTGGGGATTTGCGGTGATGTTTGGAGTATCTGTTGCGGGTTTCTTTGAGACAGGAGGTCATTTAAATCCTGCTGTCACGCTTGCTTTTGCGTTAGGTGGTTTGTTTGACTGGAGTATGGTAGCAGGGTACATTATTGCACAGCTTTTGGGAGCTTTTGTAGGCTCTGCTATTGTTGTTGTTCATTATTATCCTCACTTTATGGCAACTAAACCAGAAGAAGGGAATACAGTTGGCATCTTTGCGACTACTCCAGCTATTTCAACGCCATTTTTCAACCTTATTAGCGAAATCATTGCAACTTTTTTCTTTATCTTCATTCTTCTTTTGATGAATACAGGCAGCTTTGTCGCAGGGGTGGCTCCAATTTCTGTAGCCTTCTTGGTCATGGCAATCGGACTGTCGTTTGGTTCAACAACTGGTTATGCGATCAATCCAGCACGTGACTTTGGTCCACGTTTGGCTTATGCTATCTTGCCTATTCCAAACAAGGGAGAGGCACATTGGGACTATGCTTGGATTCCAATCCTTGCACCTATTATTGGTGCAACTTTGGCTGTTTTTGTCTTCCAGTGTTTGGTTAGCTAGAGTGAATAGAAGGAGAATGTATGTCCCAGATTTTTGCCATAAATGCAGGAAGTTCCTCTTTGAAATTTCAATTACTAGCTATGCCAGAAGAAAGGGTTATAGCTAAAGGAAATTTTGAGCGAATTGGTGAGGAAGATACCCTGTTTAGTCTCACGGTAGAAGGCCAAACGGTGAAAGAGTCCCTACCAGGAATAACCCACAAACAAGCTGTTTCTTACCTGTTGGATATCTTACACCAGAAAGAGGTTCTGGGTTCTCTAGAGAATATTGCTGGTGTGGGTCATAGAGTAGCACACGGAGGTGTTCATTTTAAACAATCTGCCTTGGTCACACCTGAAGTTTTACGTATTATTGAAGAGTTGTCTTTATTAGCTCCTAGCCATAATCCTATCAATTTGCAGGTCATCAAAGCTTTTCAAGAATTTTTACCGAGTGTGCCAAATGTAGCTGTATTTGATACAGCATTCCACCAAACGTTAGCTCCTGAGCATTATCTCTATCCCTTACCTAAGCGTTATTATGAACAGTATGGCATACGCAAGTATGGTTTCCATGGAACCAGCCATAAATATATTGCATACAAAGCAGAGGAAGTATTAGCGCAAGAAAATTTACGAATTATTTCCTGCCATTTGGGAAATGGGGCGAGCATCTGTGCTATTCGTAATAAAGAGTCAGTTAATACTTCTATGGGCTTTACACCTTTGGCAGGGGTGATGATGGGTTCGCGTAGCGGTGATATTGATCCAGCTATTATTCCATTTTTAATGGAACAAGAAGGAATGAGTTCAAAAGCTATCATAGATATGTTGAATAAAGAATCTGGTTTGTTAGCTGTTTCGGAACTGAGTAATGACTTGCGGGAGATTCAGTTTGCCTATGCACGTAGATCTAGCAAGGCAGCCTTAGCGATCAATATGTTTGTCAATCGAATTGCCTACACTATAGCCCAGTACCATCTAGATTTGGGTGGTGTGGATGCGATTGTTTTTACAGCTGGCATTGGAGAAAATTCTGCGATTATTCGTCAGAAAATTACTGAAAAATTAGTAGCTTTGGGAGTTCATCTAAACAAGGAAGCCAATGAAACCTCCCAAATCTGTATTCATGCACTAAATTCCAGTATCAAGCTTTTAGTTCTACCAACCAATGAAGAGTTGATGATTGCATTGGAAACCCTCGAACTAATTTCATAGTATTTGACTGGAAATAGCTCAGGGGAAACGAATCTTTGTTAGAAAGCTATTAACACTTGGTGTATGCTAATCGCTATCAAGCAAACAATGGCATATAAAAAAATTAAGTAACGGCCTTGTTCCTCATTTTAAGAGGAGCAGGGTCTTGTGTTTTACTTGAAATCGTTCATTTGTAGGTATCCAATGACTGACTCTTCAAAACTTTTTGATTATCAAGTCATCCTTTAGGTGGCAAAATAAATGCGCAATAAGGCTTAATCATGCATTTACTACCTTTATATCAAGAGAGTAGTGAATGGTGCTATTATCTGGGTATTCTCGAGACGTATACTGTGAAACTGGATCATTATGGATAAACAGTGGAAAATATGAATTCGCATAATAGAGCTGTTATCACGATACGTAATGGCACTGAAATAGGGATCCATACAGAATAAAGATCATATCATTTGAGGACCATTTCTTATTAAGTGCTAGAGTTGTAAACTCAGGATTGATACTATTTGCAAAACAGATCTCGGTGCACTAAACACGTGGACGGCGAACGATAGAAAAAGGACCAGAATTCGCTTCTTCTAGTCACTTTTCCCGAGTTAACGATTGACAAAAGTGAATTCTAAAATCGGCTTCAGATTGCCTTATAATGCGAGTTACACCATTTGGGTGAAAAGTTATGGGCTGTCCCTGTTCTCATTAAAAATCAACACTTGACATCTTAGTCTTCTTTTAGGCAGACAAAAAACTCCCTTACTAGATTGATTGAGAAAATAGTCACTAAATCTAGTAAGGGAGTATGTTATTATGCTCAGTTGTCAGAGTTTTTGATAGGAGGCTGGGACAAAAGTCCTAACCTCTCAAATGGTTTTTAATTTTCAAGCAAGGCGCAGTGGTTGAGTGGGCTCTAATTCCCTGATTTTATCAGCTTTTACAGCCCTACTCAACTGTGCGGAGGTGGGACCACAAAATCGAATTCTTACGAATTACCGATTTTTGTCCCACTCTCGGAGATATTTGTTTGGTGTGTGAGTTTTACTGGGACAGATGTCCGAGTCTGGGTTAGTAGCTTTTTTAAAAACTTTATTGCATTTGTAGCCCATTAAAGATCAATTTCCATGACAATAGGGGTATGATCTTGACGCGCGCCAGAATCGAGCATTTCAGAGCGAGTGACCTTGTCAGCGATGCGGTTGCTAGTCAACCAGTAATCAATTCTCCAGCCAGTATTGTTGATTTTGCTAGTCCGGCTACGTTGAGCCCACCAGGTGTAAGCGCCGGTGATGTTACCGTGCAGGTGGCGGAAGGTATCTGTGAAGCCACGCGCCAGCAAATTGGTAAATCCTTGGCGTTCCTCATCAGTAAAGCCAGGAGATTGTCGGTTGCTGGCTGGATTGGCCAGGTCAATCTCATGGTGGGCGACATTATAATCACCGGTAGCTAGGACTGGTTTACTGTAGTCCAATTCGCTTAGGTAATCAGCATACTTTTTATCCCAGATTTGACGGTCAGCTAGGCGACGTAGCCCGTCGCCAGCATTGGGGGTATAAACTTGCGTAACAAAGAAATTGTCAAACTCTAAGGTAATGATACGACCTTCGGAATCCATGGTCGTTGGTGAACCGATCTCTGGGAAACTGATAATGGGGGTCAGGTCCTTGCGGTAGAGGAACATAGTTCCAGCATAGCCTTTTCGGGCTGGCTCGCAGGATGAGCGCCAGACGATAGCATAGCCTGGGAAGTAGGTTTCAAGGACTTCCAGATGTTTTTTAGTAGGTCCTTTATCAGACAGTTTCGTTTCTTGAATAGCAATGATATCAGCGTTTTCAACAGCTAAGGTGTTGAGGACCGCACGAGATAACAAAGCACGGGGACTATCAGACGTAAGGGCAGCGTTGAGGGAATCAATATTCCATGAAATGAGTTTCATAAGGGATCCTTTTCTAAATATTAATGAGAGATCAATGTGAGAATGAAAGAGAATCTGCTAAGACGAGATTGCAATGGATACAGCCTTGACCTAGTGTCTGCTAAGCCACCCTTCTAACCAGTAAAGGGACCTGTTGGTACCTGTTTTAAGAAAAGGCAAATAAGCAGCTTGTTCAGAACTTTCCTAAACTTTGCAAGGTGCATTTTTTGCAAAGTCTAGGGTTGCTGAGTGAACCGTTAGTAAAGCACATAACCAGTGATCGGCATAACGTCAGGGGACAGTAAACTTGAAATTAGCCTTTACTTTAGCCGGCTAAAGTAAAAGTTGCTTAGTTGATGAATCATTCTATTTCATTATACCAAAAAGTCCTCAGAAGTGAGGACTTAGTGTTTGGGTTTCAGTAAGCCGTACGCCCTAAAATTAGCAACTGAAAAAAATATGAGATAGAGGTACTATCTAGGAAGGGACGCTCAAATAACTAGGCAGATTGGTATTGATTCTACAAGGGATTTTCAGAAAGATCAATCGCATTCTAGACTGGCTTATTGCCAAGCAGGAGCAGTTGTTTCAGCGCTTAACCACTCAATCCATCTATGATCTCTGATATCACAAAGAGAGAGAGAAATGCCTTCCATGTCGAGATTGGTCATAAACCGACCAGAATGGACAAACTCAATCTTTAATCCCTCAATATCCAACAAATCTAGGACTTGCTCCTGGAATTGTTGGATGACATCTGGAGGAGTTTGCCCTAGATTATTAATCAAGAGCGCAAAGCCTTGTCCCTCTTTCCAGCGGAAAAAGAGTCTGAGCTTGTTGATGAGTTCGATGGCTAATTTTTCACTTGAAATGAAGGGGACAGTTCGATACCCCGCCTCCCCATGTATTCCCACTCCGTAAGAAATGAATCCCTCCTGTAAGTGAAAAAGCGGTTTTTGACTAAGGAGACAATGAGGTGCTCTTGTGGCAACGCCTAAAGTCGCAATGGAAGGGGCAAGCTTTAATGCGAGCTGTTCTAAATGCTCTAGACTGGCGCCTTCTTGAGCCGCTTGCCCTAAAATTTTATGGAGGAAAAGGGTACCAGCTACCCCGCGATGTCTGATGGAAAATCTTTCTTCGACAGAGATGTCATCATGGGAAATGATATACCGAATATCTCTGCCTTCCTGCCGACAGACCTCAATAGCCTTTTGAAAGACTTTTATATCAGCTAAAAAATTCTTAATAATGACAAAGACTCCCTGGCCCTTATCAAGGAATCGGATAGCTGCGATGATTTCTTGTGGAGTTGGAGGGATAAAAAGATCTCCGGCTATGGCACCAGCTAACATGCCCTGCCCAATATAGCCAAAATGGGCAGGTTCATGGCCACTTCCTCCGCCCGAAAGGAGAGGCACGAGTTTATCATCGTGCTCGGAATCATAAAGAAAGCGCGATTGTCCCAGGCGCTTGATATGGGGAGCCTCTGTCAAAAGGTCATGAATATGTTTTTCAATATAATGCAGGTGTTTATCCATGGGCAGCTCTCCTGAGGTCTGAATGGTAGTCTAAAAAAGAAAGAAGGAGATCTTCAGTGTGTTGGGCTAATTGAAAGAAATCTGAGCCCTCGTCATTAAGGTTGGATTTAATGGTTTGAGCTAGGGCAGCCGCATGGTAGTGAAAAAAGAAATTTTTTTCAGCTTGCGGAAGCTGAAAGGCATGCTCCTGACTGTGTTCTGCAACAATCTTGACCACGAGCTGGAGACAATAATCTTGAAAATAGCTCAAAAAATCATTTTGCGTCTGTACGGCAAACAGCGCCTTGTAAAAGGTTCGGTTTTGATCAAAGAAGTAAAAAATCTCATGCAAGAGTCCGATACCAGAGATGTAGTTTAGATTGTCAATGATTTGTTCTTGTAACTCGGTTTTGAAGATCCATTCTAAGAGTTCGTATTTATCCAAGAAATGGCTATAAAAAGTCTGGCGTCTCATCTGAGCTTCTTGCATAATGTCTGTGACAGATACCTTTTCAAAATCCTTGTCTTTTAGGACGCTTTTAAAGGCCTTAGCGATTCTTTTTTTGGTGATAATAGAGGATGTCATTTGATCTCCTATCAATTGATCTATTTCAGTTTATCACGCTTTGGTGATCATACGAAGGGACAGATTTTAGAAATTGTCCCTTTTCATTTGAAGCGCTTTCTTTTATACTAATTATATCAAAGCAAGCGGTTTTTAGCTGATTTAAAAACCAGAAAATTTAAAAAGGAGTTTTTCTCATGAAGAAAATTATCAACCAGCCAACAGCCGTTGTCGATGAAATGCTGGAAGGCCTCTGCTATGTCCACAGTGATTTGGTGGAACGCTTAGAAGGCTTTGAAGTCATCAAACGCAAGGCAGAAAAAACAGGCAAGGTCGGCCTGATTTCTGGCGGTGGTTCAGGACATGAGCCGTCTCACGCAGGCTTTGTCGGCGAAGGCATGCTATCTGCCGCTGTCTGTGGTGCCGTCTTTACGTCGCCAACCCCAGACCAAGTTCTTGAAGCCATCAAGGCAGCAGATGAAGGGGCAGGGGTCTTCATGGTGATCAAGAACTATTCTGGCGACATCATGAATTTTGAAATGGCGCAAGAATTGGCAGAGATGGAAGGCATTGACGTCGCTAGCGTGATTGTCGATGATGACATCGCCGTAGAAGATAGCCTTTACACCCAAGGCAAACGTGGTGTGGCAGGAACTATTTTGGTTCATAAAATCTTGGGACATGCCGCACGAGCAGGCAAAACGCTAGCAGAAATCAAGGAACTAGCAGATGAATTGGTCCAAAACATTCACACTATCGGTGTAGCGCTTAGTGGTGCCACTGTCCCAGAAGTTGGCAAACCTGGTTTTATCTTGGAAGAAGATGAAATTGAGTACGGCGTTGGGATTCACGGCGAACCTGGCTACCGCAAGGAAACATTGCATTCTTCTAAGGTCTTGGCAGAAGAATTGGTCGGCAAGTTATTAGAGTCATTCGAGGCCAAATCAGGAGAGCGTTATGGTCTCTTGATTAACGGCCTTGGTGCAACACCGTTGATGGAGCAGTATGTTTTTGCCAACGATGTTGCAGGTCTCTTGGCTGACAAGGGCATTGAGGTGACCTACAAAAAACTAGGCAACTACATGACTGCGATCGACATGGCAGGCCTATCCTTGACCTTGATTAAATTAGAAAACGACACTTGGCTGGAAGCCCTCAATAGTCCAGTCACAACAGCAGCGTGGGGGTAAAATTATGAAAACAGAAACCAGTATCAAATGGATGACCCTCTTCAATGAGAAAATCCAAGCCAACAAAGATTACCTGAGCGAGCTGGATACCCCTATCGGTGACGGCGACCACGGTGGCAATATGGCACGAGGCCTAGCTGCTGTCACGGAAGAGCTTGGCAAACAGTCACCAGAAACCGCAGCAGATGTCTTCAAAATTGTCTCCATGCAACTGCTCAGCAAGGTCGGCGGTGCTTCAGGGCCGCTCTACGGCTCTGCCTTTATGGGCATCATGAAGGGCCAACAAGCAGGCGATTCACTGGCAGATAGTTTGGCGGCTGGTCTTGAGATGATCCAAAAACGTGGCAAGGCAGAGGTAGGTGAAAAGACCATGGTCGACATCTGGAGCAAGGTTGTTGACAGCCTGCGAGCAGGTGAATTGACAGAAGAAGTGATTGACCAGACGGTTGAGGCCAGTAAGAGCCTCCAAGCCACCAAGGGAAGAGCTTCTTATGTCGGTGAACGTTCGGTGGGGCATATTGACCCAGGTACCTATTCCTCTGGCTTGCTCTTCAAATCCTTGATAGAAGCAGGTGGCTTGGATGAGTAAGGTTGGCATTATTCTCGTTTCTCACTCCAAACAGCTGGCTCAGGGGATTGCGGACTTGATTGCCGAAGTGGCCAAAGACATTGACTTGACCTATGTTGGTGGAACACCAGAAGGGAAAATCGGCACCAGTTTTGACCAGGTCCAAGAAATAGTTGATAGCAATCCTTGCCACACCTTGCTGGCCTTCTTTGACCTAGGCAGTGCTCGGATGAATCTGGAAATGGTTGCGGATTTTTCAGACAAAGACATCCGCATCCAGCAGGTGCCAGTGGTTGAGGGTGCCTATATCGCTTCGGCTCTCTTGCAGGCAGGGGCTGATTTGGACACGATTTTGGCCCAGTTAAACGAACTGACCATCAATAAATAACAAATTTATAAAAGGAGAAGACCTATGTCTCAAGATAAATACATCATGGCCATTGACCAGGGCACGACCAGCTCGCGTGCCATTATCTTTAACAAAAAAGGTGAAAAAGTTGCCTCCAGCCAGAAGGAATTTACCCAGATTTTCCCACAAGCTGGCTGGGTAGAGCACAATGCCAATGAAATTTGGAACTCTGTCCAATCGGTTATAGCAGGTTCCTTCATCGAAAGTGGGATCAAGCCTAACCAGATCGAGGCAATCGGGATCACCAACCAGCGCGAGACAACTGTGGTTTGGGATAAGGAAACTGGTCTTCCAATTTACAATGCCATCGTCTGGCAATCTCGTCAGACGGCCTATCTAGCTGACCAACTCAAAAAAGATGGTTATGAAGAACTCTTTCACAAGAAAACCGGTCTTGTGATTGACGCTTATTTCTCAGCGACCAAGGTCCGTTGGATCCTCGACCATGTGGATGGGGCTCAAGAGCGTGCAGAAAAAGGCGAGCTCCTCTTTGGGACCATTGATACCTGGCTGGTCTGGAAATTAACGGACGGCAAGTCTCACGTCACAGATTACTCCAATGCTGCCAGAACCATGCTCTACAACATCGAGGAGCTCAAGTGGGACGATGAAATTTTAGAAATCCTTAATATTCCCAAAGCCATGTTGCCAGAGGTGAAATCCAACTCTGAGATTTACGGCCATACAGCGTCCTTCCACTTCTACGGTGGTGAAGTACCGATCTCAGGAATGGCCGGTGACCAGCAGGCAGCCCTCTTTGGTCAGTTGGCCTTTGAACCAGGCATGGTTAAAAACACCTATGGGACAGGTTCCTTCATCGTGATGAATACAGGTGAAGACCTCCAAATCTCCAAGAACAAGCTCTTAACCACTATCGGATATGGGATTAACGGCAAGGTCTATTATGCTTTAGAAGGTTCGGTCTTTGTGGCTGGTTCAGCTATTCAGTGGCTCCGCGATGGCCTCAAGATGGTTCAGGCTTCTCCTGAGTCAGAGGATTTGGCCCGTGCCTCTAAGAACGATGATGAGATTTACGTGGTCCCTGCCTTTACAGGTCTTGGCGCACCTTATTGGGATTCAGAAGCTCGTGGTTCGGTCTTTGGCTTGACCCGTGGTAGCAGCAAGGAAGACTTCGTCAAGGCGACCCTGCAATCGATCGCCTATCAGGTCCGCGATGTCATTGATGCGATGAAAGATGACTCTAGCATTGACATTCCTGTCTTGAAAGTAGACGGCGGCGCAGCCATGAACGGTTACCTCATGCAGTTCCAGTCTGATATCTTGGGCATTGACATTGCCCGTGCCAAGAATCTAGAAACCACAGCTCTCGGTGCAGCCTTCCTAGCAGGTCTTGCGGTTGGCTACTGGAAGGACTTGGAAGAACTCAAGACCCTCAATGAGACAGGTGAGCGTTTTACCCCTAGTATGAACGAGTCTCGTAAGGAAAAACTCTACAAGGGTTGGAAAAAAGCGGTCAAAGCAACCCAAGTCTTTGCTGAGGCAGAATAAGACCAAGCCAATCGCACAAGCGACTTGTAGCCATGTGGAGGGGAACAGCCCCTCCCTCTACAAGTGAAAGAACACCATGGAAAGGAAAAACAGATGGTATTTTCCAAACAAACAAGACAAGATAATTTGAAAACCTTGCAAGAGACCACCCTAGATCTATTGGTTATCGGTGGTGGGATCACAGGTGCTGGGGTGGCCTTGCAGGCTGCCGCCAGTGGCCTGTCAACAGGCTTGATTGAGATGCAGGATTTCGCAGAAGGCACATCCAGCCGTTCAACTAAGTTGGTTCACGGTGGTTTGCGCTACCTTAAGCAATTTGACGTAGAAGTGGTAGCAGATACAGTTTCTGAACGGGCAGTTGTCCAACGCATCGCCCCCCACATTCCAAAACCAGACCCCATGCTCCTACCTGTTTATGATGAAGCTGGATCAACCTTTAGCCTTTTCCGCCTCAAGGTGGCCATGGACCTCTATGATCTCTTGGCCAATGTGAGCAACACTCCTTATGCTAATAAGATGCTTTCGGTGGAAGAAGTACTGGCCAAGGCACCTGGCCTGAAACAAGATGGGCTAATCGGTGGCGGCTACTACCTCGACTTCCGTAACAACGACGCTCGTTTAGTTATTGAAAACATCAAGAAAGCCCATGAAGATGGTGCATTGATTGCCAATCATGTCAAGGCAGAAGGCTTCCTCTACGATGACGAGGGCAAGGTGGTGGGCATCAAGGCTCGTGACCTCTTGACTGATGAGAGCTTGGACATCAAAGCCCGCTTGGTCATCAACACGACGGGGCCTTGGAGCGATGCGGTGCGCAATCTGGGCAATGGCCCAGCTGTACAGCAGTTGCGGCCAACCAAGGGGGTTCACTTGGTGGTGGACAACAGTCGTCTCAAAGTCAACCAACCGACCTATTTTGATACTGGTCTGGGAGATGGGCGGATGATTTTCGTTCTTCCTCGTGAAAACAAAACCTACTTCGGTACGACAGATACCGACTACAAGGGGGATTTAGCCAACCCGCAAGTGACCCGAGAAGATGTGGATTACTTGCTTGGCATTGTCAATAACCGTTTCCCAGAAGCCAACTTGACCCTTGAGGACATTGAGAGTGGCTGGGCAGGTTTGCGGCCGCTTCTATCTGGCAACTCAGCCTCTGACTACAACGGTGGCAATAGTGGTAAGATGAGCGATGAGAGCTTTGAGAACTTAATCGGAGCAGTCAAGGGCTATCTGGCGGATGAGCAGACCCGTGAAGATGTGGAAACAGCCGTTCAACACCTAGAAGGCAGTCTGTCTGAGAAGACTCTAGACCCGTCTGCGGTATCTCGTGGATCGAGCTTGGAACGAGATGACAATGGGCTCATCACCCTTGCTGGTGGTAAGATTACCGACTACCGCAAGATGGCGCAAGGTGCCTTGGAGTTGATCATCAAAATCTTGGCAGACGAGCACGGTCGCCACTTCAAGCTGATCAATTCGAAAATTTACCCTGTCTCAGGTGGCGAACTCAATGCCAACAACCTAGAGGCGGAAATCGAAAAACTGGCTCAGGAAGGCTTGACTGCTGGGCTGACGCATGAAGAAGCCCTCTACCTGACCAATCTCTACGGATCTAACGCACCAACCGTCTTTGCCCTGGCAAAAGAGGTTAAGAAAGCTGCAGGTTTGAGTCTAGCCGATACCCTATCGCTTCACTATGCCATGCGGTACGAATTAGCGCTTAGCCCAGTCGACTTCTTCTTGCGTCGGACCAACTACATGCTCTTTAAACGTGAGCAGGTCGATGCCCTTATCCAGCCTGTCTTGGATGAAATGGCGTCTTACTACGGCTGGACACCAGACGAAAAAGCGGCACAAGAAGAGCACCTGCAAGCAACCTTAGCCAATAATGACTTGGCACACTTGAAGTAACAAATAGAAAAGAGAAAAACGATGTTAATGAATGAATTAATTGGTGAATTTCTAGGAACAGCTATGCTGGTTCTTCTCGGTAATGGCGTTGTGGCAGGTGTTGTGCTCAACAAGACCAAGAACAACAATGCGGGCTGGATTGTGATCACGATTGGCTGGGCAATGGCTGTAACGATGTCAGTCTTTACTTTCGGTAAATTAACACCGGGTGCCCATTTTAACCCTGCGGTGACCATTGCTATGGCAGTAGCAGGGAATACGCCTTGGAGCTCTGTTATCCCATATATTATTGCGCAGTTCTTAGGAGCCTTCCTCGGTCAATTGATCGTTTGGCAAATGTACAAGCCACATTATGATGCGACCGAAGACACTGGTGCTGTTCTAGGCACCTTTGCCACCGGCCCAGCACTTTATGACAAGGCGTCTAACTACATCTCTGAAATTGTCGGCACGTTTGTTCTGGTATTTACCATCCTTAGTTTTGGCCTGCAAGAATTGGCTGCGGGCTTGACTCCACTTTTAGTAGGTGGTTTAGTGCTAGCTATCGGTCTATCCCTTGGTGGCACAACAGGTTATGCCATCAACCCTGCGCGTGACCTTGGACCTCGTATCGTCCATCACTTCCTACCGCTCAAGCACAAGGGCGACTCTGACTGGGGCTATGCTTTGGTACCAGTCCTTGGTCCAATCATCGGTGCAGTTCTAGCAGCTGTTCTCCATGGCTTGATTTTCTAATAATCTTCTAAACTAATATATAAAAAACGGCTAACATTCCTCTCCACTGTCTTTAGGGAGGAAGTTAACCGTTTTTGTTTTAGGATTTAAAAAGAGAATACTCTGTGGCTTGACGCCAAAAACTATCGTTATTCTTGACTGTGCTGATCAGAAAAACACTCTTTGTTCTGTAATAATTTCGTCAGGTAAGCTTATTAGTTTTAAACTAAAATAGCTATAGATTAAATATTGACAGTTTGGTAGAGGATATCCGCTAAAATCTGAGGGGATTCTTCATAGCCACTACGTATCCAAGTTAAGATGGTTCTCAAAATGGTATGGACATAATATTCAAGTGCATATTTAGCCGGAACCCGATAGGCTTTTTCTAACTGAGCACTGAGGTTTTTAATCTCAGAATACTTCAGCATATTTAGTATGTAGTTTTCAACAATTTTATCAAAGCCTTCAAACTTCGTTGCTAAAGGGTAATAAATATTCTTTCGATCTCTTAGCAAGATAAGGAGTTGGGTAATGGTTGGCTTTTGATAAAGCAAGTCATCATTTAATATGATAGTTAGTTGATCAAAGGCATAGTTTAAAGTGGCTGTGACAAGATCCTCTTTACTGCTAAAGTAATTATAGAAGGTTGATTTGCTGACATCAGCAGCTTTGATAATCGTTTGTGCTCCGATTTCCTCAATGGGGGTTGTTAAAAGCAGCTGACAGAAGGCTGTCATGATCCGTAATTCAGTTTTTTTATGTTTCATATTTGTCCTCATATATATATATATATATATATTATTTTCTTAAGAAATTCAAGAAATTGGTCTGGAAATATTTTTCAAAAAAATAATTCTAAATCATTAAAAAAATGGACGGAACAAAAGAAATTTTCCATGGTTGATTTTAAAAATAGTGTAAAATTGTAAGGATGAATATAAAAAGAGGTTATTATGGAAAAACGTGATATTTTTAAACGTCGAAAGAATAAGGCATATAAAAATCTAGTTTCTTTTGGGAAATATGGGGTTGTTTTAGGGACAGCATTTTTGGCCTTCAGCCAAGCAGAGGTCACCTTAGCAACAGAACTTAGTGGTGTTTCCGATAATCAAGATGTAAAAACGCCTGAATCAGAAGATTCGGGACTTGTGCCAGGTGCTGAAAACTTGGATCAAGTTCAACCAGCCGGAGCACCTGCTGAGGCAGTGTCACCTGCAGGCATCACTGCTGAGGAAGCTGCGGCCCAACCAGCACTTATCCAACCAACAACGGTTGATGTGAAGTTTGATGGTGCTGACCGTGCCAAAAACAATATTGCAGAAGGCTCTGAGTTGAATGACGGTCAAATTGTTACGGTTAAAGTTAACATGGATCTTCCAGACTCAGACATCAAGGCTGGTGACTACCTTGACATCAAATTGCCAAACCATCTGCAGACTGTACCTAACCCTCAAACCATTGCCATCAATGATGCTACTGGAACGAAGGTTGCTGACTTGATTTTGCAAAACAACCGCGATAACAGCGGAACATTTACGGGGACAACGGGTAAAGTGGTCTTTACAGATGGTTTCAAGGAAACTGTTGACAAGAAGATTGCCTTTGACTTCAACGTATCAAACACAAGTTTCTGGGGTCATCAAGAGACTAAAGATCTTGCTGTGACCATTAACTCTACAGGCTACAATGGTCCGTCTGTATCGCTTTACCGTTCATTAGTTGTAGACTTTGGTACCTCGACCCGTCTCTGGCAGTTAGATACTCCATACAAGCTCTACCACCAGTCAGAGGTTGCTATCGTTAATCGCGAGGAACCAACTTATACAACTGTTGTCTATAAACTTGCCGAGGATACATTGGACTATGCGCGTTACGATGTAGCGACCATTCGTGAGAAGGGGTATGACCTCCTGTTGGGAACAGCTCGTAATAATCGTCGCAATGTAAATACTAAAAATAATGATCTTGGCATCACTGCGGAAGTGGATGACGAAGGAACAACAGTAACACTCAGAATCCCTAACATGCCAGCAGGCTTTGGTCTTAACGGAGGCTCTATTCCAGTTGACTTGAGCGCCAAAGCCATCGCTGAGCAGCACGTTCAATGGTACAACAGTACCATGGATGTCTACGTCGATCCAGTAGGTTCTGAACCAGACCTAACTAGGACACCAAATCGTGTAGCAAAAGGGAAGAACACCTATCAGTTCACAGGGGCATCAGCTAGCTCTGCCAATACCAATGTGGTAATTGTTAATCATGTTGACGAAAAAGGCACACCGTTGGCACCTCGTGAGACACAAACAGGTCTCCGTATTGGCACACCTTACACTACAAACCCTTTAACCCTTCCAAACTATGAATTGGTTGCAAAACCAGTTAACAGCACAGGAACAGTTACCAAAGATGCAACTGGCGCACCAATCACTGTTACTTATGTTTACAGACCAACTCAGACGGTATCAGAGGAAACTAAGACTGTTACTCGTACCATCAAGTACGTTGATGACAAGGGTAATGAAGTGGCACCATCAGTTGAACAAACTGTGATTTACACCCGTACAGTGACAACCAACGACGTGACTGGTGATAAAACATACGGTGACTGGACAGCCAACCAAGACTTACCAGCAGTGACTAGCCCAGAGGTAGCAAACTACACACCAGATAAAGCTGTTGTGCCAGTCTTGCCAACCACTCCAGAGTCGTCAGATGTTGAAGAAACAGTGATCTACACACCAACAACTTCTGAATCAACTGAAACCAAGACTGTTACTCGTACCATCAAGTACGTTGATGACAAGGGTAATGAAGTGGCGCCATCAGTTGAACAAACCGTGACTTACACCCGTACAGTGACAACCAACGACGTGACTGGTGAGCAAACATACGGTGACTGGACAGCCAACCAAGACTTACCAGCAGTGACTAGCCCAGAGGTAGCAAACTACACACCAGATAAAGCTGTTGTGCCAGTCTTGCCAACCACTCCAGAGTCGTCAGATGTTGAAGAAACAGTGATCTACACACCAACAACTTCTGAATCAACTGAAACCAAGACTGTTACTCGTACCATCAAGTACGTTGATGACAAGGGTAATGAAGTGGCACCATCAGTTGAACAAACTGTGACTTACACCCGTACAGTGACAACCAACGACGTGACTGGTGAGCAAACATATGGTGACTGGACAGCCAACCAAGACTTGCCAGCAGTGACTAGCCCAGAGGTAGCAAACTACACACCAGATAAAGCTGTTGTGCCAGTCTTGCCAACCACTCCAGAGTCGTCAGATGTTGAAGAAACAGTGATCTACACACCAACAACTTCTGAATCAACTGAAACCAAGACTGTTACTCGTACCATCAAGTACGTTGATGACAAGGGTAATGAAGTGGCACCATCAGTTGAACAAACTGTGACTTACACCCGTACAGTGATAACCAACGACGTGACTGGTGAGCAGACCTATGGTGATTGGACAGCTAACCAAGACTTGCCAGCAGTAACCAGTCCAGAAGTTCCTAAACATACCACTGACACCAAAGAAGTGCCAGCTCTTCCAACGACCCCAGAGTCATCAAATGTAGAGGTGACAGTAGTCTACAACCCTACGTTCACTACGTCAACTGAGACTAAGACCGTGACTCGTACGATTACCTATGTCTATGAGAATGGTGATAAGGCTGCTGAAACAGTGACTCAAACCGTTACCTTCACACGCGAGGTGACAACCAATGATGTGACCGGTGAGAAGACTTATGGTGACTGGACACCTGAGCAAGACTTGGAGCAAGTGAAGAGTCCAGAAATTACTGGTTATACCCCAGATAAAGAAACAGTTGATAAAGTGACTGTCTCTGCTGATTCTGAGGATATTGCAGTTGTTGTTGTCTACAAGGCTAAGCCTATTGTTACGCCAGAAACACCTGCTCCGAAGCCTAACACTCCTTCAACGACACCAAAGCCATCTCCTGTTAAACCAGCAGATAAGTCAGTGGAACCAGCTCCGGTTAATCCAATTATGCCAACATCAAAAACTGACGCTCCAAAAGCAACAAAAGCACCAGTTGCGAGCTTGCCTAAGACAGGAGACTCAGCAAATGCGTCCGTAATGTTTGGTTTTGGCCTTCTGAGCCTAATTGGTTTAACTGGATTAAAGCGCAAAAAAGAAGACTAATGAACCATATTGGCTAACAGCCTTCAATTTAAGAAGACTTTTCTGGAAGGATCTAGTAGCTCCTCGCTAGTAGATTCCAAAGGGAGTCTTCTTTTTTGCAAATGGAGCATACGTCTAAAAAGTTTACAGAGGGGCATCCCCAATAGTAAAGTGTATTAAAACGTTCCAAAGTCCCAAGTGGTTCTGTAAATTTTGAGTAGTTGTTAGCTGAAGCCATAAAAACCATTGGTAGAACTGTTTTTAACTCATGCTAGGCAAATGACTAAAGCGTGGCTTTTAGGAAGCATATCTTCTTGAAAAGTGACGTTTTAGTTAGAGGTATTGGAATCGATAAAACATAAGAACCGATAATTCGTGAAAATATAATCTGTTTGAAATTCTTAAAAAAGAGATATAAGAAGATGAACCACACCCCAAAAGTTAGAAACAAAATCTAACGATTGGGGTGCTTTTCTTATATGAAATTGAACGCTAACGATAAAGTTGAAATCTATCACTTAAAACAATCAGGTTGGACTTGGCAACAACGCAGCAAAAGATTTTAATGTGACTAAGGTTCATCTCCAATACTTGGTCCGACTGATTGACAAACATGGATTAGACTGTGTTCAAAAAGGTAAAAATAACTACTATTCACCAGAATTGAAAGAGCAAATCATCAACGAAGTCCTATCATCATTTTTTGGAATCTAAGGGCATTCGTCCTTCCATGTCTCGCAAAGGCAATAGCACTGACAATGGGATGATGGAATTCTTCTTTGGCAGCCTTAAATCCGCGATGTATTATGGCTATAAAAAGACCTTCAAATCACTAGAACAGCTTGAGCGAGCCATCACAGACTATATTTTTACTTCAACAATAAACGCATTAAGACAAAACTAAAAGCACTTAGACCTGTTCAATACAGAACTCAAACCTTTCAGTAATATTTCTTGTCCAACTTTTGGGGGTCAGTACAAGAAAGGTATATCTTTTTTTAAAGTATGGGAGGTCTAGGTATTCAGAGCAAGCACATGTAAAAAGCCTTTTGTTGAAAAACTTTTGAAACTGTTAAAACCTCAATTTTTTAGATATTTCGAAAGAGTTTACTCAAACATATTTGTCTTATCTTCTTGGCAATAGCGCTTGAAAAAATGGCTTTCTTTAATCACTGTTCTTGAACCCTAACTGTTCAGGATAATTTTCTGTCTTTCAGAATTTGATTAGGAATTTTTTCTTCATACGTACGGTGTGATTAGCATTAACATTAACTAGAGTAGGATTCATTTTTATGGTATAATGGGGTGTTATCAAATAGAGGTTTCATTCGCCTCGAAGGAGAAAAAAATGACCGAAAAGAATTTCTACATTACCACACCGATTTATTACCCATCTGGTAAGCTTCATATCGGCTCTGCCTACACAACCATAGCCTGTGATGTACAAGCTCGCTACAAGCGTCTGATGGGCTATGATGTCTTTTATCTGACCGGTCTTGATGAGCACGGTCAAAAGATTGAAGCCAAGGCAGCAGAAGCAGGTCTTGACCCACAAACCTATGTGGACGGGATGGCAGAAGGGGTTGAGAAGCTTTGGGATTTGCTGGATATTTCTCATGATGTCTTTTACCGCACGACCAATCCAGAACACGAAAAGGCTGTTCAACGGATTTTTGAAAAACTCCTGGTACAAGACGATATCTACCTTGGGGAATACTCGGGTTGGTACTCGGTTTCTGACGAGGAATTTTTTACAGAAAGCCAGTTGACCGAAGTCTTTCGTGACGAAACCGGTAAAGTGACAGGCGGGATTGCCCCATCTGGTCACGAGGTAGAATGGGTGTCAGAAGAGTCTTATTTCTTCCGTATGGGCAAATATGCTGATCGCCTCTTGGCCTTTTACAAGGAAAATCCTGACTTCATCACGCCAAATAGTCGGATGAACGAGATGATCAAAAACTTCATCGAGCCAGGTCTGGAAGACTTGGCGGTGTCACGGACCAGCTTTACCTGGGGCATTAAAGTTCCAAATAATCCGAAACACGTGGTCTATGTCTGGCTGGATGCCCTCTTTAACTACATGACAGCTCTTGGTTTAGAAAATGATTTGGAAAACCGTTTGGAAAGGTTCTGGCCTGCTGACATTCACATGGTTGGTAAGGATATCTTGCGTTTCCACAGTATTTACTGGCCAATCTTCCTCATGGCACTTGACTTGCCGTTGCCAAAGCGCTTGGTCGCTCATGGCTGGTACGTTATGCAAGATGGCAAGATGTCTAAGTCAAAAGGTAACGTGGTTTACCCAGAAATGCTGGTGGAGCGCTACGGTTTAGACCCGCTACGCTATTACCTCATGCGTAGCCTGCCAGTCGGTTCTGACGGAACCTTTACGCCAGAAGACTACGTTGGTCGGATCAACTATGAGTTGGCCAATGACCTTGGAAACCTCCTCAACCGGACAGTTGCGATGATCAACAAGTACTTTGACGGAAAAGTACCAAGCCTGTCTGCTGGTCAGACGGAATTTGACGCCGACTTAGAAGCTACGGCGACACAAGCTATCTCAGACTACCACAAGTACATGGACTTGGTCGACTACCCACGTGCTCTTGAGGCTGTTTGGAGCTTGATTGCCCGCACCAACAAATATATTGATGAGACCGCTCCTTGGGTGCTGGCAAAAGATGCAGACCAAAAAGGCAACCTTGGCTCTGTCATGGCGCATTTAGCGGAAAGCTTGCGCGTAGTTGCTCATTTAATCGCTCCATTCATGATGGAAACGGCAACCAGCATCGTTAGTCAATTGGGCCTCGGTGAGGTTGCAGCAATGGAAGATTTGACTTTCGGTCAGTTCCCAGAAAATGTGACGGTGGTGGCGAAAGGTACCCCAATCTTCCCACGTCTTGATATGGACGAGGAAATTGCCTACATCAAGGACCAAATGGCTGCTGGTAAACCTGCAACCGAAAAAGAATGGGTGCCAGAAGAGGTTGAATTGGCCCTCAACAAGCCTGAAATCAAGTTTGAAGACTTTGACCAAACGGAAATCCGTGTGGCAGAAGTCATCGACTGTCAAAAAGTTGAGGGGTCTGATAAATTACTTCAATTCCGACTGGATGCAGGAGATGCCGAACACCGTCAAATCTTGTCTGGCATTGCCAACTTTTATCCAAATCCAGAAGCATTGATCGGTCTCAAAGTCCAGATTGTAGCCAATCTCAAACCTCGTAAAATGATGAAAAAATACGTCAGCCAAGGCATGATTCTCTCTGCAGAACATGATGGCAACTTAACCCTCTTAACTGTTGACCCATCTGTGCCAAACGGCAGTGTGATTGGGTAGGAAACATGAGACTTTTGCTTTTAGGGGATAGTTTGTTTGCCCGTTGTGAGGGCAAACAAGTTCCCCATATAGAATATTCTCTCCATCAGCTAGCTACTGATCTGAGCATCGAGAACTGGGCGGTGTCAGGGGATAACTCCTTTGATTTGTTGGCGCACTTGGCTGAGCGGGAGTTGCCAGATTGTGATCGAGTAGTGGTTTTTATTGGGGCCAATGATTTAGCTCAGCACAAGCAAGTGTTTTTGGGAGAGTATCAGGCTAACCTGAGCCAGATTGTTCAAGAGCTGAAAAAGCAGTTCTCTTCGGAGCAGATTCTTCTCTTGACGCCTGCTCCAGTTGACGAGCGTAAACAAGTCTATCGAACCAACCGCTTAGTCGCTCTCTATGGGGAAGTGGTCAAAAAGATTGCTTGTCAAGAAGGGGTCGACTTGCTAGATACAGTCGCTCTTTTTGATGGGCAGGCATTGCCAGTTTCGGACTTACTCAAGGGCCAGCTGGATGATGGGGTGCACTTTGGTAGCCTAGCTTATGGCCTCTTGGCAGAAGGGATATTAGCAAGGTTTCTTGAACGAGCATAGACCCTGTAATGTTCGTGTCTTCCTCAAGTGACCGGTTATAGTTCCTCATTCAAGGCCATTTTTTCGGATATTCAATAGGCTTAAAAAAAGAGTAGACTTAACTGCTCCAGTCAAGCGTTCTGCTAGTGGATACAGGTTCTCAATTTTCAGCAGGTTGCCTTAGAGGTGACCTGTTTTCTCAAGACAGAAAGGTATGGTATGCATAAAATTTTATTGGTAGAAGATGATCCGACGATCAGTAACTTGGTCAAAAAAAACTTAGAGCAGTGGGGCTTTGAGGTAATAGATATAGCTGATTTCACCCAAGTTTTACAGGTTTTTACTCAGACGGAGCCTCATTTAGTTCTATTAGATTTGACCCTACCTTTCTTCAATGGCTATTACTGGTGTCAGGAAATCCGCAAGCTATCAAAAGTTCCGATTGTCTTTTTATCCTCGCATGATCAGGCGATGGACATTGTCATGGCTATCAATATGGGGGCGGATGACTATGTGACCAAACCCTTTGAAATGACTGTGCTTTTGGCTAAAATTCAAGGGATTTTGCGACGGTCTTATGAGTTTGCCGGAGAAGGTGATGCTAGTTTACTGGATTATCAAGGGGTCGTGTTGGACTTAAAAACCGCTCAGCTTCGCTACCAAGGACAGGCTTTTGACCTGACGAAAAATGAATTTCAGGTGATCCAGGTCTTGTGGCGCCACGGGCAAGAGGTTGTCAGTCGTGAGGAGTTGATGCAGGCTCTTTGGCATAGCGATGTCTTTATTGATGATAATACATTAACGGTTAATATGACCCGGCTGCGCAAGAAATTGAGAGATATTGGTTTGGGTGATCTGATCGTGACTAAGAAAGGATTGGGCTATTGTCTGGCCAAACTGGAGGAAAGAGAGTGATGCAGCGATTTTTAAACGCTTATTTACGGTCGCGTTTCTTATGGATAGGGAGTGCTGTGTCAGTAGTTTTCTGTCTATTCCTCTTTTCAAAGATCTTTGAAGCTGTACAAGACCTCCTTATCTATCAATTGAGCCTTATTGTCCTAATGATTTCCGTGGTAGTTAGCATGGATATAGCGAGGGAATGGCGTAAATTTCGAGACAGTCAAGAGAATCGGTTACTGGATGAAGCCTTTTTAAGTCCAAGTGAAAGGGTCCTTCAAAGCCAATTGAAGGCTAAACAAGAAGAACTAAAGATGATGCAACTTCGGACAAGAAAAAATCAAGAAGAGACGATGGACTATTTTACCCTATGGGCACATCAGATTAAAATTCCTCTGACAGCAAGCAACCTTCTCTTGAAAGAATTAAAGAAAGAGCCGAACGTCAAACAATTAGAGCAGGAATTGTTCCGCCTAGGACAATACGCAGATATGGCTATGGCCTACTTGCGGTTGGAGAGTTTCCATGAGGACTTGGTGTTGGAGAAGGAGGATGTCCATGTCTTGGTTCGAGAGGTCTTGAAAAAATTTACACTCTTTTTCATTCGCAACTCCCTTCGTTTGGAATTTGCTGATTTTGAATACTGGGTCGTGACTGATCGCAAATGGCTCATGGTGGTACTTGAGCAGGTCTTATCCAATGCTATCAAATACACACGATCCGGCATCATTTCGATCTATATGAAAGGGGATACTCTCGTCATTGCAGATACGGGTATAGGGATTCAAGTCAGTGATGTGCAGCGTGTCTTTGAACGCGGTTTTTCAGGATTTAACGGCCGTGTGAACCAACAGTCATCCGGCCTAGGGCTTTATCTCTCTAAAACCATTATGGAAAAATTAGGACACCAGATTGAGTTGACTTCTCAAGTTGGTCAAGGAACGCAAGTAAAATTGCATTTTCCACAAAAAAGTCTGGCTCAAGATTGATACCTTACAAAATTGTAAGAATAGATGGACAAAATGAAAGGTAAAGTTAAGGTAAGAACTCCGAAGATAAGGTAGACTAGTATCAGAACTATGGGAAATCCCCAAATGAGAAAAGGAGAATCTTATGCCACTTTTAGATGTACAGCATATTCAAAAAATCTACAAAACACGGTTTTCCAGTAACCAAGTAGAGGCCCTAAAAGACATTCATTTCACGGTTGACGAGGGCGAATACGTCGCCATCATGGGGGAATCTGGCTCAGGGAAATCGACCCTGCTCAACATCCTAGCCATGTTGGATACACCAACTGCAGGACAAGTCTTGCTCAATGGAATGGACACCCAGTCCATTAAAGCAAAAGAGGCTTCCGCTTTTCGGCGGGAAAAGTTGGGATTTGTGTTCCAAGACTTTAACTTATTAGATACTCTTTCAGTCAAGGATAATGTTCTTTTGCCCTTGGTTTTGTCGCGTCGGCCGATTGGAGAGATGACCAAGCGGCTTCTAGAAGTTCTCAATATGCTTGGGATTGCTAGCCTTAAGGACAAAATGCCTTACGAATTATCTGGTGGCCAAAAGCAGCGGGTAGCTGTAGCGCGTGCTATTATTAGTAAACCTGAAATCCTTCTGGCGGATGAGCCGACTGGAGCTCTAGATTCCAAATCCTCAGCCACCCTCTTGGATGTTTTTGAGACCATCAACCAGACGGGTCAAACCATCCTCATGGTGACCCATTCAACCAGTGCAGCCAGCCGGGCTAACCGAGTTCTCTTTATCAAGGATGGTAGGCTTTACAATCAGATTTTCCGTGGTGACAAGACGGAACGCCAAATGTTCCAGCAGATTTCAGATACCTTAACCGTTATGGCAGGAGGTGAGTAGCATGTTTGGATTGATTCGCCAACTGGCTGTCAGCAACCTTCTCAAAAATCGCTCCCTCTATTACCCTTTTGTGCTTGCGACCAGCTTAACCATTGCCATTTTTTACATCTTTGTGTCCTTGACGTTTAACCCTGGCCTCCAAGAAGTTTATGGCGGTGCTCAAGTGATTATGATATTAGGCCTGGGCTCCTTTATTGTCGCAGTAGCCTCTCTTGCCATCATCCTTTATGCTAATAGCTTTGTCATGAAAAATCGCACCAAAGAATTGGGGCTTTATGAGATTCTAGGGCTGAACAAAGGCCATCTGGTTCAGATGGTGGGAATCGAGCTCCTCTTGTTTGGTCTGATCAGTACGGGACTTGGTCTGGGCCTGGGACTTCTTCTGGACCAGCTGATTTATGCTATTCTCCTAAAAATGATGGATTGGCCTGTCGTTTTAGCATCAACCTTCCAGTGGTCGAGTGTGCTTGCGACTATGATATTGTTTGCTGGGATTTTCTTTCTCACTTTTCTTCTCAATGGGGTTAAGCTGATTCGCCTCAAGGCTTTGGAATTAAATAAAGAAAGTAAAAAAGGGGAGAAAAAAGGACGTTTTCTGGGCATACAGACCCTTCTGGGACTTGGTCTTTTAGGTGGGGGCTACTATCTGGCCAATATCGTCAAGGATCCGGTGACAGCAATCAGCCTGTTCTTTATTGCGGTCCTTCTTGTCATGGCCGCGACTTATCTGCTCTTTAATGCAGGGATCACCGTCTTTCTTCGTTTTTTGAAAAAGCGAGCAGGCTATTACTACCAACCCAAGAACTTTATTTCGACTTCCAACCTGATCTTTCGGATGAAGAAAAATGCGGCTGGGCTTGCCACTATTGCCATCTTGTCCACCATGGTCTTGGTAACCATGGCCGGAGGGAGCAGCATCTACATCGGAACCAATAGCTTCGTTGAAAAGAGCAATCCGCATGCTATTTCCCTCAAGATGGACAAGCAGCCACAGGATCCAACAGCGCTAAGCGATTTGTCCCGTCTCTTGGATGACTTTAAGGAGAAGGAGCAGATTCCTGCGACCAAGCAAGTGGCCTATCGCTATATGATGGGGGCTATCGCAAAGATGGAGGGGAATACGGTCATTCCCTACAACGCTGAAACACGCGGTCTGCCAGAAGGGGCTATCTTTATGGTGGGGACTGGCGATTACCAGGCTATGACAGGGGAGCGGGTCGAGCTGAAAGATGGAGAGGCCATGCTCCGAGTGGAAGGGCATCAGATAGATAAGAACCAGCCCTTTGTCTTGAATGGTCAGGCTTTTCAGATCGTCGAAGGAGAAGTTGAAAACTTTATCAAGGGCAATGTCTCAGATAATCTAGCCGGGATTTTCAGCAAGAATGTCTATATGGTTGTCGCAGATGCTGAAGAGGTCCTCAAGCAATTGCCTAGCTATGACCCAACTAGCGATCAGCTGACCAGTCTGACCCAGTATTATTACGTCGGATTGGATACCAGCCTGTCAAGGGATCAGCAATTGGCCCTCGAAGAACCGCTCAATGCTTTGCTCAAGGAAAAGTTCCAGGATCAGACAGCAGTCTACAGTTCTTTTCGGGCACGCAACCAAAAGGAAATCACGACCCTCTTTGGTTCTCTCTTCTTTATTGGGATGCTCTTGACTGTCATCTTTATGCTGGGTACGGTCCTTGTCATCTACTACAAGCAGGTGTCAGAAGGCTACGAGGATCGGGAAAACTTTGTTATCTTGCAAAAGGTTGGTTTGGATGAAGACCAGACCCGTCAAACGATCCGTAAGCAAGTGCTGGTTGTCTTCTTATTGCCACTGGTTTGTGCCTTTGTCCATCTGGCTGCGGCCTTTACCATGCTGGACAAGATCCTGCACCTCTTTGTTCCCATGTCTACCCTGCACATCCTGCAAGTCACGCTCGGAGTCTGTTTAGTCTTTCTCCTTGTTTACCTGATGGTGTTTGCTATTACCTCACGCAGTTATCGGAAAATTGTGAGTTAGTAGGTGCGATTCTTGTAAGAAGGAGTTCTGGCCATTTGTGTAGGCTATTTGGTCTGCGGTTGAGCAATACTACCTTTATCAGCCTCTCGCTTTGTCAGGTGATACTCAAAGGTAACCTAGCAAACGAAGCTGATGATGGAACTGGAGTTCATCGAAGCGAATTGACAAGGACTTTCTTTGATTGGCAAAGAAGATGAGAATGGACTCTTAGCAGTAGGCTTATCCTAGGATCACTTGTTAACTCTGTAATACTCAAAAACGTCTAAACAGTCAATGTTTAGGCGTTTTTGAGTATTACATGCCTTCTAGCGCATCCAGAAGCGTAATTTTGAGAAGGTTTTAAGAGTGCTAGGTGCAAAGAGAATGAGCATGGGATAGATTTCCAGACGGCCAGCCAGCATGGAGAAGGTGAGGACCAATGTGTTCCAATCCGAGTAGGCAGAGAAATTAGACATTGGGCCTACCGCTCCCAAACCAGGTCCGATATTGTTAAAGGTGGCTGCAACAGCAGTGAAGGCGGTCGTCAGGTCTTTAGATTCAAATGAGACACTGAAGAGGATCAGACCAAAGACTAAAATATAGACCAGGAGGTAGTGGGCGAGGTTAATCTGGCGCTCTTTCTCGATGATTTTTTTATTGAAGAGGGGCGTCACGACGCGTCTGGGCTGGCCAACCCGTCGTAATTCTGACAAGGCCATCTTAATGTAGATCAGCACCCGCGAGACTTTGAGACCACCAGCGGTCGATCCAGCACTTCCCCCAATAAACATCAGGCTGATAAGGATCAGGTGACTGATGATATTCCAATCATTAAAATCTGCTGTTGAATAACCAGTCGTTGTAATGATGGAGGAGACATTGAAGAAGGCGACACGGAGACCATCCCAAATATTCTGGTAATGGGGGAGGATATTGAGGAGAATACCGATCGTCGCTACTAGAATGATGCCGAGGTAGGTCTTAAATTCTTCGTCTTTGAGTGCCTCAAATCCTGATCCAATCAAGATAAAGTAATAGATGTTAAAATTGATTCCAAAGAGCATCATGCCAAAGCCGATAAGCCACTCCACCAGTTGAGGGTTGCTGTAGATGGCAAAGCCAGCATTGTTGATTCCAAATCCTCCTGTTCCAGCAGTTCCAAAGGATAGGAGCAAGCTGTCAAAGAGAGGCACGCCTGCCAGGCAGAGGATGAGGATCATGACTGCTGTCATGGAAATATAGATGGCATAGAGGATGCGTGCGGTCTGGGTCAATTTGGATACGATTTTACCAAAGACAGGACCAGGGACTTCAGCTCGCATGAGCTGAACAGTGTCCGAACCAGCATTTGGCAGAATGGCCAGTGTAAAAACCAAAATCCCCATTCCACCGATCAGATGGGTAAAACTCCTCCAGAAGAGAGAAGACTTTTCCAAAACGGAAAGATCAGAGAGAATGCTTGAACCAGTTGTTGTAAAACCGCTGGAAATTTCAAAAAAAGCGTCAAAAGGATTGGGGATTTCACCGCTCAGAACCAAGGGCAAGGCCCCAAATAAGGACAGAAAAATCCAAGCCAAGGCGACCGTGAAAATGCCTTCGCGGGCGGTTAATTTGAATTGCGCAGGTTTTTTAAAACATAGGAGAAAGCCTACAAGATAGAGCCCTAACACAACGCTGCCGTAAGCGAACTTTTGTCTAGGGCTCTCGCCATAGACAAAACTAACGAGCAAGGGCAGGGACAAGAGCCCAGCCTCGATTTGCATGAGTTTACCGATAAAATAACGAATAAGGGACTGTCGCATACTAGGCCTCCAAAATATCGTTAATATCGGTCAAATGATTGTGGGTCGTTACCAGAATCACACGGTCGTGTGGTTGGAGGCTATCCTGACCGGCAGGAAAGATCAGTTCCTCGTTGCGGATGATACTGACGATAAAAAGATCCTTACGGAGTTTGAGTTCCTGCAACGGAATAAAACAAACTTTGGATTCTTTTTTGACCCTAAATTGAAGGGCTTCGACCTGGTTATCTGCTAGGCGATAAAGTGCTTCGACGTTTGAGCCTTGAAGGTTGGTCCGAGAGCGAATGAAACGGATGATATCGTTAGCAATCAACTGTTTTGGGGTAATAATGGACTTGATTTTAATATCGCCCAAGATTTTGAGAATCTTGGTTCGGCTCATTTTAGTGATGACCTTTTTGATACCAGAATGCTTAGCGTAGACTGAGGTAATCAAATTTTCCTCATCAACACCAGTCAATGAGACAAAGGCATCATACTGAGTAAGGCCTTCCTCCTCCAGGAGGGTAGGATCCGTTCCGTCTCCCCAGACAACGGTCGTCTGAGGCCATTCGACACTGAGGACTTCACAACGGTCTTCATCTTGCTCAATAACCTTGGTATCAATCCGGCTCTTTGAAAGGAGCTTGAGCAAGTAGTGGGCAATCCGTCCACCTCCGACAACCATGACACTCTTGATCTGACCATCACCATCTAAGAGGCATTGGCGGAATTTGAGCATATCATTTACAAAACCTGTCACATGGACTCGATCACCGACTTGGAGGCGACTATCTGCTTTAGGAATCATGACCTCGTCTCCACGGTGGATGATACACACCCGCAAACTCCCAAATTTGCTCTTATAGTCATATAAGGGAATACCGACGAGTGACGAACGATCTGAAATTTCAAACTCAACCAGGTTGATTCGACCTCCCATAAAGGTTTCAACGCTGAGCGACGACGGGTACTTGATGATGGCTGCGATATCTCGGGCTGCTGAAAAATCAGGATTGATAAGGAGGTCAATTCCAAGGCTATCTCTGACGAAATCAAACTGGGTAGCATACTCAGGGTTACGGACGCGGGCCACGGTATATTTGGCACCAATCTTGCGGGCCATAATAGCTGAAATGATATTGATTTCATCTGTCTCACTGGTGGCAATAAAGACATCCGCATCTTTAACACCAGCTTCAACCTGAATGTCATAGGCCGCAGCATTACCTACAAGACCTGTTATGTCGTAGTGATCCAGCAAATGTTCTAAAACATCAGGATTTTTTTCAATTAAAACCAAATCGTGATATTGATTAGCAAGTTCCTCGCAAAGCAACTCTCCGACCTTGCCGCCTCCGGCAACAATAATTTTCACAGTGTTTCCTCCATATGAATCATAGAACTAGAAGTTATGATTCAAAAAGACTTTCCAAATAGAATAGAGCTATTATAGCATAAGCCGTGGGAGAATACCACTAAATCTAATAGTATATGAGGCCAGCTACTCATTTGAAAATTTTACAGAATTTCTGCACTAATCAAATTCTCAGGAACCAATCAAAAATTCTAAATTAATTTTGAAATCCTTTTCATTTTGGAAAAAATGAGGTATAATAAAGGAGAATTTTCAGGAAATAAGGAGAAAACCATGTCTAAAAAAATTATTGGCATTGATCTTGGCGGAACATCTGTCAAGCTGGCCATTCTGACACAGGAAGGCGAAATCCAGGAAAAATGGTCGATTAAGACCAATATCCTAGATGAAGGAAGTCATATTGTTCCAGATATTATCGACTCTATTCAGAGCAAGTTAGACAGCCACGGCTTGACCAAGGATGATTTTCTAGGAATTGGGATGGGTTCACCTGGTGTCGTTAATAGCCAGAAAGGAACGGTTATCGGAGCATATAACCTCAACTGGAAAACCCTGCAACCGATTCGTCAGCAGATTGAAGGTGCGCTTGGCATTCCGTTCTTTATTGACAACGATGCCAACGTTGCTGCGCTTGGTGAGCGCTGGGTTGGTGCTGGCGAAAACAATCCTGACGTCGTCTTTATGACGCTGGGAACAGGTGTCGGTGGCGGCGTTATTGCTGGTGGCAATCTGATTCATGGCATTGCAGGAGCTGGTGGTGAGCTGGGCCATATCACCGTTGATTTTGACCAGCCGTTCGAGTGTACCTGTGGCAAGAAGGGATGCCTGGAAACTGTTGCTTCTGCAACAGGCATTGTCAATCTAGCCCGTCGTTTTGCCGCTAACTATGCTGGAGATTCCAAGCTCAAGGCGCTCGTGGACGATGCCCAGGATGTGACCGCCAAGGATGTCTTTGATCTGGCGAAGGAAGGCGATGCACTTGCCTTGATGGTCTATAAGCAGTTTGCCCACTATCTGGGCACGGCCTGTGCTAATATTGCCAGCGTCCTCAACCCAGCCTACATCGTTATCGGTGGTGGTGTGTCTGCCGCAGGCGACTTCTTGCTGGATGGTGTGCGCAAGGTCTTCGAGGAAAACAGCTTCCCACAAATTCGTACCTCAACGACCCTCTCTCTAGCCACTCTTGGCAATGATGCGGGCGTGATCGGAGCAGCTTCTCTGGTGCTCTAAGAAACAGTTGAAGAAAGATAGAACTTCCTTATCCTCTGGTGATGAGGGGTGCTATTCTGCCTCAGGCATAGTGAGACTCTTTGAAAATCAAAGATAGCCTTTATCAACTTGCTTCGAGAAACTCCAGTTCTATCATCAGCTTCGTTTCCTAGACTAGACTGCTTTTCTTCGAGTATTAAGGCGCCAAACCCATGAAGAAACGACGATTTCAGAAAGCTTTTTCAGCGAAGTAGTGAATTTTTAGATGACAGGTGTCGTAAAATTTCTGAGAGATGAAGAGACTAGTGCCGATTATCGAAATGTTTTTAAGAAACGTTAAAAAATGCATGTAGCTAGAAAAGGGTTGCATGCATTTTCTTCATGCCTACGCGTGCCTAGTCAAAGAAGGGTCTTGACAAGAATTTGTTAACTGGTAAAATATTACTTAGGAAAGAGGAGCTTACAATGAAACCTACTAAGTTTTTTTTATTTTTAAGTCTATGCTTAACTAGTTTATTACTTGTAGCCTGTCAGGGGCAAGAGGCTTCACCCAAGAATGGCGGCTTGAAAATTATGACCAGTTTTTACCCTGTCTATGCTCTGACCCAATATATCTCAGGCGAACTCAATGAGGTTCAAATCTTGCAATCTCAGTCAGGCATCCATGGCTTTGAACCCTCAGCAGCAGATGTTGCAAAGATTTATGAGTCGGATGTTTTCATCTATCATTCCCATACCTTGGAAAATTGGGCTGGCGCCTTAGAACCTAATTTGAAAGGTTCTGATGTAGCTGTGATAGAAGCGACAGCAGGGATGAGCTTGGACCGTGTCAAGGGCTTGGAAGACCTAAAGCCCAAATCGGGTCAAGATGAGTCCAGCCTCTACGACCCCCATACCTGGACAGACCCGATCAAGGCGGCTGAAGAAGCCCAGGTGATTGCGGACCAGTTGTCAAAAATTGATCCTAAAAACAAGAAGACCTATCAGGCTAATGCGCAGGCCTTCGCGGAGCAAGCCCACAAATTAGTTGATCGTTACGAAAAAGAGTTTGCCAAGGCACCGTCAAATTATTTCGTAACTTCTCACACGGCCTTTTCTTACCTGGCCAAGCGGTTTGGTCTGGAACAGCTGGGCATTGCAGGGATTTCAACGGAGCAGGAGCCGACATCCAGACAGTTGGCGGAGATCGAAGAATTCGTCAGGGAACATCAAGTAGGAACGATTTTTGTAGAACAGGGCGTTTCTCCAAAATTAGCAGAGACCGTGGCTCAGGCGACGGGAGCTGAGTTAGCCACCTTGAGCCCACTGGAAATCGACCCTCAAAATGGTCTGTTCTACCTTGAAAACTTAGAAGAAAATCTCAAAATTTTGCTAGATTCTTTGAAGAAGGCCCCTTCTAGAGCCTCCAAAACATCGTCGGATCAAGCTGCTGGTCACCAAGGAAAGGAATCTAAGACCATGGCTGAGATTGACCAGGAGGAAGGGATTTCGGCAGAGCAGGTTGTGATCAGTATCACAGAGGATGGCTATGTGACCTCTCACGGGGACCATTATCATTTTTATAATGGTAAGGTACCATTTGATGCCTTGATCAGTCAGGACTTGATTTGGACGGATCCAGCTTATCAGTTGAACAAAGAGGATATTGTCCATGAAGTCGAAGACGGCTACATTATCAAACGACAAGATGCCTATTACCTTTACCTCAGAGAAGGAAGTCAGAAAGTGCGTATTCGTCAATAAGAAATTTTCATAGGAAAAGTTAGAATATAAGCGGACTAGGGGCTGGGCTCCTAGTTTTCATTTGGGTCAAGACAACAATCTGAATCAACCGGCTAGAGTTAGGAGAAGAGAATGCTTTCGCTTCAAAATTGATCTTTCGACATTGCAATGGATGTTAGAGACCTTAATGGGTTTCAGTCAAACGTTATCACAGACTATCCTCATTTGATGGTCTGAACATGGAAAAAAAGAAACTGATTACGAATAAAGAATTGGAGGACTTTTCATGTTAGTAGCATTTGATAAACATCAGAATTTGGTGAATACAGTCACCGAGACCATTTCAAAAAGGCAGGGACCCTTTACCTGCCCAGGCTGTCGCTCTCCATTGCGACTGAAAAAAGGGCGGGTGATGCGGCCTCATTTTGCCCATGTCAGCCTAGAGGCGTGTGACTTTCTGGCAGAGGCTGAATCTGTCGAGCATCTTAGCCTGAAAGGCGATCTTTACCGCTGGGCGAGCCAGGCAGGCGACAGGGAAGTCTGGTTAGAAAAGCATCTGCCGACCATCGGTCAGGTGGCAGATCTTTTATTGGAGGGCAATGTCGCTTTGGAAGTTCAGTGTAGTTCGCTATCAGCTGATCGCTTGCGGGAACGGACGAGGGCCTATCAAGAAGCGGGCTACCATGTGATCTGGCTTTTGGGGGAGAAATTGTGGTTGAGAGATACCATCAGGCCCCTGCAAAAAGATTTTCTCTACTTTAGCCAGAACCGTGGCTTTCATCTGTGGGAGTTGGACTTAGAAAAGCAGGTTCTGCGTCTGAAGTATCTGATTCATGAGGACCTTCACGGGCAAATTCAGTGTCAGGAGGAATCCTTTGCCTTTGGCGAAGGAGGCTTGCTAGATGTTTTGCGCCAGCCCTTTGTCCAGCAGCCAGTAGCTTCTTTCAAGGGGCTTATGGATGAAGAAATTGTCTCCTATGTGGCCAAGCAATTGCATTTTTGCACGCCTAAATGGATGGCCAAGCAGGCTCTTGCCTACCAAAAAGGAGGGAATCTCCTGACGCAGACCAAGGATGATTTTTACCCCCAGATTGGGCTCATCCCTTTCACAGACTTTGCCCAGATTGGTGAAAATCTCTTGCCCTACTATCAGCAGTTTCACGCCTATTATAAAAAACAGGAGGACAAGTCGGTTCAGTTCCTGTATTCTCCTGCCTTTTATGGTAAAATAGGAGCCATGGAGGATTTACAAAATGGTAAAACAAAGAAACGAAATTGACGAAAAGTACCAATGGGATTTGACCACAGTTTTTAAGACGGATAGCGATTGGGAGCAAGAGTTGAAGTCTTTGGAAATAGCGATCGAAGAAGCCCAAACTTTGGAAGGACGTTTGACACAGTCAGCGGCTGACTTGCTTGCGGTGACAGAGACCCAGCTAGCCTTGTCTCGTCGTTTGGAGAAACTCTACAGTTATGCGCACATGAGAAATGACCAAGATACACGAGAAGCCAAGTACCAAGAATTCAATGCAAAGGCGCTGAGCGTTTATGCGAAATTCAGCCAAGTTTTTGCCTTCTACGAGCCAGAGCTCTTAACTTTATCGGCAGAGACCTATGAGCAGTTTGTGGCAGAGGAGCCCGGTTTAGCTCTCTATGCGCATTACTTTGAGAAACTATTCCAAAATAAGCCACATATCCTATCTAAGGAAGAAGAAACGATCATCGCAGCGACCAGTGAGATTTTATCTTCAGGTTCAGAGACCTTCTCTATCTTGAACAATGCTGACTTGGAATTTCCGATGGTCAAGGATGATAAGGGGCAAGAGGTCCAGTTGACTCATGGCAATTACATCACCTTTGTCGAGTCTAAGGATCGGGACGTCAGAAAAGGTGCCTACGAGGCTATGTATGCTACCTACAAGCAGTTCCAGCACGTTTTCGCTAAGACCTTGCAGACAACGGTTAAAACCCATAACTTAACTGCTAATTTGCGTCATTTCCAATCAGCGCGTGAAGCAGCCTTGTCACGCAACTTTGTGCCAGAATCTGTCTATGACAGCCTCGTATCAGCGGTTAATAAGCACTTGCCACTGTTGCATCGGTATGTGAAATTGCGTCAAGAGGTCTTGGGACTTGATGAGCTTAAAATGTATGACATGTATGCGTCTTTGGCCGAGACAGAGCTTTCTTATACTTATGAAGAAGCTTTAGTTAAGTCTGAAGAAGCCTTGGCTATTTTGGGAGACGATTATCTTAGCTGTGTGAAAAAAGCCTTTGCTGAGCGTTGGATTGATGTTCATGAAAATGCTGGCAAACGTTCAGGAGCCTATTCTGGTGGTTGCTATGATTCCAATGCCTTTATGTTGCTCAACTGGCAGGATAATTTGAATAATCTTTTTACCTTGGTGCATGAAACAGGTCATTCGATGCACTCTAGTTATACACGCGAGAACCAGCCTTACGTTTACGGAGATTATTCTATCTTCTTGGCTGAGATAGCGTCAACCACTAATGAGAATCTCCTGACCGAGCATTTGCTCAACGAAGTAGACGATGATGCGACGCGGTTTGCCATCTTGAACCACTACTTGGATGGTTTCCGAGCAACCATTTTCCGTCAAACTCAGTTTGCAGAGTTTGAACAGGCTATCCATCAGGCAGACCAGGCTGGGGAAGTCTTGACCAGTGAATTTCTCAATACCCTTTATGCGGAAATCAATGAGAAATATTATGGTCTTTCTAAAGAAGACAATCCAGAAATCCAATATGAGTGGGCACGGATTCCACATTTCTACTACGACTACTATGTCTTCCAATACTCAACTGGTTTTGCGGCAGCGACTGCCTTGGCAGATAAAATCATCAATGGTAGCCCAGAAGATAAGGAAAATTACATCGCTTACTTGAGTGCAGGACGCTCTGATTATCCGTTAGAAATTATGAAAAAAGCTGGTGTTGACATGAGCCAAGAAGATTACCTTAATGATGCCTTTAAGGTCTTTGAACGCCGATTGGATGAATTGGAAGCCCTCATTAAAAAAGGCGCGCATAAATAAGCTAGGCTTGGTAAGAGTAAGTTTAGATCGAAACGTTGTCACTATTTGAAATATCTTTCTGTGACAATCTTTCGATCTTTTCTTAAAGAGGTGTTTACGCTTGAGAGGAGGAGCAATGCTCTCTTTTTGCGTTAAGCAAAATAGCTGACGCTTCACCTCAAAGGTCAACAGACCCTCATGTTTTTCAAACACTAAAGCGGTAAGAGTTTTTGCTGGAGAACTTTTCCAATCAAACGTTTCAGCTAAACCGTTAACAATTAGTCTAGAACCACCTGAATGGACAGCTACTCTTTCAGACAGAGCTATTGCTGGCGTAGCAGTGGCAGTTTCAGTGAAAGAGCTGTCCTAGACAACTGCTTGGAAGAGCAATGTGAAAGCAAGCCCCGTTTATCTGTTATCGGCTACCATTGGAGCTACAATCAAAGGGGAATTCAGAAGAGTTGGCTTATGAGGTCAGTCTAAATGAGAAGGATGCTAATGGTTTAAGGATTGTTTAGTTGACGAAGCTTCTCCATAGGTTTTATAAGTCTTTTAGAAAGTAGGGGTGAGCACGATGGAAATAAGATCTTTGTCTTTAACTGATGAAGTGGCCTTCAAAGAGTTTAATTGTTTGTTGGTTGCAGAAAAAGAGGCGGGAAATGCCTTTGTTGAAACTAAACGAGTGGAAGATTTTAAGGCTTTTTATGAAAAGTCTAAGCGCTTTGAAACCCAGACAAATCATCCTGACTGGTCAACGTCAACCAATTATTACGCCTTTATTGGTGATGAGATAGCTGGACGAATCGGTTGTCGTTGGGAGTTAGATAAGGGGGACTTAGCGACTGTGGGTGGGCATATTGGCTATGTTACCTCACCCAAATTTCGGCAGCAGGGGGTTATGCGAACCCTGCTCCGCTATGCCCTTGACCGCTACGAGGAAAGAGGAATTAACCGTGTCTTTATCACTGCTTTGGCGGACAATCTGCCCAGTCGCAAGACGATTGAGAGTGTCGGCGGTGTGTTGCAGGACATTATCACTCTTAAGGACGGAAAAACCTTAGCCCGCTATTGGGTGACCAGATAAGAAAACCCCACTCTCAACTATCTATCGAGAGTGGGGTTGATTTTAGCGCTCAGATACAGCTGTAAACCGTTGGCGGATGAAACGGGCGTTTTCCAGCTCATCAACCATGGCTAAGGCATAGTCGGCATAGCTGATGTAGCTCTCGCCAGCAGCGTTGAGAATGAGTTCTTCGCCACCAAGCTGATATTGACCAGTTGCTCTGCCAGTGTCATCAAAATCTCCTGCTGGGCTAAAGAAGGTCCAAGCAAGGCCAGAGAATGTTCGTAAGACAGCGAGAGCGTCAGTCATAGCCTTAGCTAAGGGGTAGAATTCCGCTGGGAAATCGGGGGTGTCGAGCAGTTGAAGAGTGTGTTTATCATCTACATAGAGGCTACCTGCACCGCCGACGATAATCAGGCGTGTAGTGCTAGTGGATAAGAGTTGTCCTAGATGACGAATATCTTCCGAAAAAAGTGGAAACGTTTCCGGGGTCCAATAACCAACGGCGGAAACGACAGCGTCAAATGGAGCTAAATCATCTATTGTCAACTGGTGAATAGATTTTTCAATCACAGAGAGGAGGTCCGTTTTTTGAGCATCGCGGACGATGGCTGTGACCTCATGACCGCGCTTGAGGGCTTCTTGAGCAATGCGTTTGCCAGCTTTGCCGTTGGCACCGATAATGGCAATTTTCATAGTGTTTACCTACCTTTTTTAACAAAATTGTGTTATAATCGATTACACCACTATTTTAACAAGTTAGTAGAAAATAGCAAGTAGGTTTTTTATAGATAGTTGGTATCTTTTGGGATAGAAATGGATGATATCAAGGAGAAAAAGATGGAATTATTTGGCAAGTGTCCCTTTGTAACCACGCAAAAACTCATTTCAGGGAAATGGGCGATTTTGATTTTGCATCATTTGGATGGACAGACCAAGCGATTTGGTCAACTCCAACGAGATCTGGGAGAAATTACCCAATCCACCCTGACCAAGCAATTACGCTATCTAGAAGACGAGGGCTTGATTACACGAACGGTTTATCCAGAAGTCCCGCCTCGGGTTGAGTATCGCTTAACAGCGATTGGGCAGGAATTTCACGCTGTTTTGGAGCAAATTGAGGTCTGGGGTGGGAAGTATATTAGAACACACAAAGAGGGAAATTAGAATGACAAAAACCGCGTTTATTTGGGATTTTGACGGCACTCTAGCAGATTCCTATCCAGCCATTATGACCGTGCTAAAACAACTCTATGCGCAGCATGGTTGGGCTTTTGATGAGACGGAGGTTGGGGAGTTTATCCTTCAGACCTCCGTTAAACACTTGTTGGAGACCCAAGCAAAGAAGGCTGATTTAGAAGGTGATGATCTCCAACTGATGGCTAGTTTTATGGCAGGGCAGGAGCAGTTAGATGACCAGATTATCCTGATGCCAGGTGCTCTAGAAGTTCTGGCTCAGACAGCCTCGGCTGGCGTTCGTCACTTTATCTATACTCACAAGGGAGCGACAACTGACGCAGTCCTCGAACGTCTGGGCATTGCTGATTATTTCACTGAGGTGATTAACAGCACCCACGGTTTTGCCAGAAAACCAGAGCCGGATGCTCTTTTCTATCTTTTGGACAAGTATGGTCTGGACAAAAACCAGACCTACTATATCGGTGACCGCTCTCTGGACAGGGAAGCTGCCGAGCGAGCAGGGATTCACTCTATTAACCTGACCCAGCCAGACAGTCCAACCAATACCAACATTGAACATTTATTGGATATTTTAGCACTACCGATTTTCAAGTAAATATGGTACAATCGTCTTATGGTAAAAACATATAATGAACACTCCAATCACAACATGAGACGCCCCGTGGTCAAGCCTGAAATTGTTGATTTTATGCGAAACCAGCAGGCGCCAGTTACTGGTCATCTGGCAGAGCTTGAGGCTTTTGCCAAGGCACACAATGTCCCTGTGATTCCTCATGAGACGGTGGCTTATTTCCGCTTTCTCTTGCAGACCTTGCAACCCAAGCAGATTTTAGAAGTCGGAACGGCTATCGGTTTTTCAGCCCTGCTTATGGCTGATAATGCCCCGTCTGCCCAAATCACGACCATCGACCGCAATCCTGAGATGATTGAGCTGGCCAAGGCTAACTTTGCCAAGTATGATCATCGCCAGCAAATTACTCTCTTGGAGGGCGATGCGGTGGATCTTTTGGGTGGACTGACGGAAACTTATGACCTTGCTTTTATGGATTCTGCTAAATCCAAGTACATCGTTTTTCTGCCTGAAATCCTCAAGCGATTAAGGGTCGGCGGTGTCGTCGTCATTGACGACGTCTTCCAAGGTGGTGATGTGGCTCTGCCATTTGATCAAATCCACCGTGGACAACGGGCTATCTACAAGGGACTTCACAAGCTCTTTGAAGCGACCCTGAATCACCCTGACCTGACAGCTAGCCTGCTTCCACTGGGAGATGGTCTTCTGATTCTTAGAAAAAAGCCAAATTTCAAGTCCAAGTTAGCCAGTTGTTAAAACTTCTCTAGGCGTCTTGTAGTTTAGTAGTCGTTTGGGGTAATGATTGATCCATCTCTCA